>CAMPAN010000010.1 GCA_946631895.1 uncultured Clostridia bacterium | reverse complement strand
TTTCTCCTGTAAAAACAATGTCGTCGCAAGCCATGTGAGACTTGCGACGACGTGGTACGAGTGATGATAACGGACTTGCCCGCAAGCGATTGGTAGCGCCGCGGAGTCGTTGCGAGGGCGTTTACAACCGAGCAGACGCAGCAAGTGTGATCGCTTGCGGAAAGGAGGAGCGGCGAAGCAAGGCGATGCGATGACTTGTTTGTGAAACAAAAAAGTCGTCGCGAGCTCAGCGAAGCCCGCGACGACGTGGCGCGGAAAGTGGGATTTGAACCCACGCACGGCTTCAGACCGTCTACTCCCTTAGCAGGGGAGCCCCTTATAGCCACTTGGGTATTTCCGCGTGCTATATCGAGAAAATGGCGGAGATGGTAGGATTTGAACCCACGGACGCTTTCACGTCAACGGTTTTCAAGACCGCCTCCTTAAGCCACTCGGACACATCTCCTCGCGCATTGCGCATTATAACAAATCAAAACCCGAATGTCAATGCCTTTTTCTTTTGTTTCCGCCGTTGCACTTGATTTCCTGCGGTTTGCTATGTATAATATCATCGAAAATGTATGGAGAGGCGTCCGATTGAAAACCAGCGATTTTTACTATGATCTCCCGAAGGAGCTGATTGCACAGACTCCGACCGCGGTGCGCAGCGCGTCGCGGCTTTTGACGTATCATCGCGACACGCGCGAAATCGAGGACGGCGTGTTTACCGATATCCTCGATAAGCTCCGTCCGACCGACGTGCTCGTACGCAACAACACGCGCGTGATCCCCGCCCGCATCATCGGCGTGCGGGAGGAGACCGGCGGTTCGATGGAATTTCTGCTGCTGCGCCGCATCGAGGGCGACGACTGGGAATGCCTCTGTAAGCCCGCCAAGCGCGCAAAGCAGGGACTTGTCTACCGTGTGAACGACGAGCTTTCCGTCGAGGTGATCGGCGATCTTCCGCTCGAGGGCGGCAAGCGCGTGCGGCTCCTCTATGACGGCATCTTTGAGGAGGTGCTCGACCGCGCGGGGCAGATGCCGCTTCCGCCGTACATCACCGAACGGCTCGAGGACCGCGAACGCTATCAGACGGTCTACAGTAAAACGCTCGGCTCCGCCGCCGCGCCGACCGCGGGACTGCACTTTACCGACGAGCTGTTGGATCGGATCCGCGCAAAGGGCATCCCGATCGTGGACGTTCTGCTGCACGTGGGGCTCGGTACGTTCCGTCCGGTCTCGGTTGAAAATGTCGAGGAGCATCACATGCACAGCGAGCATTACGAGGTCACGCAGGAAGCGGCGGACACGATCAACCGCGTGCGAAAAGCGGGCGGCAGGATCGTCTGCGTCGGCACAACGACGACGCGCACGCTCGAAAGCGTCACCGACGACGCGGGCGTCGTGCATCCGGGCATCGGCGAAACGAGCATCTTCATCACGCCGGGCTATCGGTTCAAGGCGGTCGACGCGCTGATCACGAACTTCCACCTGCCCGAATCGACGCTTCTGATGCTGGTGTCGGCGCTCTGTTCGCGCGAAGAGATGCTGGAAGTCTACCGCCACGCCGTGGAGCAGCGCTACCGCTTCTTTTCCTTCGGCGACGCCATGTTTATTGAATAAGGGGAAATTATGGATCAACCGTTTCGTTTTGAATTGTTACACGTGGACAAGCACACCGGCGCGCGCCGCGGCAGGTTCTTTACGCCGCACGGCGTGATTGAAACGCCCGCGTACATGCCCGTCGGCACGCAGGCGACGGTCAAGGCGATGACCCCGCGCGATCTCGACGACGTCAAGGCGCAGATCATCCTGAGCAACACCTACCACCTGTATCTCCGTCCGGGTCACGAGCTCGTGAAGGAGGCGGGGGGACTGCACAAATTCATGCACTGGGACAAGCCGATTTTAACCGACAGCGGCGGGTTCCAGGTGTTCAGCCTTGCCGGAATCAACGACATCCGCGAGGACGGCGTTATGTTCCGCTCGCACATCGACGGCAGCAAGCATTTCTTCACGCCCGAAAAGGTCATGGAGATCGAAGAAGCGCTCGGCGCGGATATTGCCATGTGCTTCGACGAATGCGCCGATCCGCATAAGGATCACGCGTACGCCGTCCGGGCGATGGACCGCACGCACCGCTGGGCGGAGCGCTGTCAGAAGGCGCACACGCGTCCCGATCAGGCGCTGTTCGGCATCGTGCAGGGCAGCGTTTATCCCGATCTGCGCATCGAAAGCGCAAAGACGCTCGCGTCGATGGACTTCATCGGCTACGGCATCGGCGGTCTGTCCGTCGGCGAGCCGAAGCCCGTCATGTATGACATGCTCGAAACGATCCGTCCCTACATGCCCGAAAACAAGCCGCGCTACCTCATGGGCGTCGGCAGTCCGGACTGTCTTTTGGAGGGCGTGCTCCGCGGGATCGACCTCTTTGACTGTGTTCTGCAGACGCGTTCCGCGCGCAACGGGCTTGCGCTGACGCGCAGCGGCAGGCTCATGCTGCGGAACAAAACGTTCGAGCACGATTTCTCGCCGATCGAGGAGGGCTGCGATTGCTACGCCTGCCGCAACTTCACGCGGGCGTACATCCGTCATCTCATCAAGGCGGACGAGATCCTTGCGGCGCAGCTCGTTTCCATGCACAACCTGCGGTTCTCGCTGAAGCTCATGGAGGACGCGCGTACCGCGATCGAGAACGATTGTTACGCCGACTTTGCCGCGGAACTTTTGGAAAGGAAGCTGTTCTGATGCGCCGCACGATTGAAACCGAAGCCGAAATGCTTGCGCTTGGCGAGAACGTCGCTTTGCGCTGCGGCAAGCACGGATTCATTGCGCTGTACGGCGATCTCGGCGCGGGCAAGACCGTGTTCGCACGCGGCGTGGCGCGGGCGTTCGGGATCGAACATGTGTCCAGCCCAACGTTCACGATCGTCTGCGAGTACCCGACCGAACCGAAGCTCTTTCATTTCGACGCGTACCGCCTTTCGGACGCGGACGAGCTCTATGCGATCGGATTTCAGGACTATCTTGCCGAGGACGCGATGATCCTGATGGAGTGGGCGAATCTTGTGCCCGAAGCGCTGCCCGCGGAACGACTCGACGTTCTGATCGAGGGCTCCGGCATCAACGCGCGCACCGTTGCGATCGAGCCGCACGGCAAACGGTATGAGGAGGTTTTTCGTGAAGATTCTTGCGTTTGAAACGACCGATGCGGTCGCGTCCGTTGCGCTGTATCTCGACGGCGATGTGTATGAAACCGTGATCGACACCGACCGGCGGCATGCCGAATCGGTTCTTCCTGCTGCCGAAGCACTGCTGTCCGCGCACGGATTGCGCACCGCCGATATGGACGCGTTTGCCGCGGACGTCGGACCGGGCTCGTTCACCGGCGTGCGCATCGGCGTCTGCATGGCGAACGCTCTGGGCGCCGCGCACAAAAAGCCGGTCGTCGCGGTCGACGCATTGGAAACGCTTGCGTACCCGTACCGGAACGAAACGGTCTGCGCGCTGATCGACGCGCGCAACGGCAACGGCTACGGCGCAGTCTTTGAAAACGGCGCAGCAGCAAAGCCGCCCTGCGCCTGCGTGATCGCCGAATTCACGGCGGATCTTCCCGCATCCTGCCGCATGACCGGCACGGCGACGGAGGACCCGAAGCTGCCTTCCGCGGCGAACGTCGCGCGGATCGCGGCAACGCGGACGGGGGAGAAGGAGATCGCCCCGCTCTATCTGAAGCTCTCGCAGGCGGAACGGATGTGGAAAGCATGATCACGGCACGGGCAATGACAAAAGCCGACGTCAAGGCGGTCTATGAGATCGAAGTGCTGTCGTTCCGCACGCCCTGGTCGTTCCGCTCGCTGATGGGCGAGCTCAAGAACCGCGTCGCGCACTATACCGTTCTCGAAAAGGACGGCGAGCTCATCGGCTACTGCGGCATGTGGGTGATGTTCGAGGAAGCGCACATCACGAACATTGCGATCCATCCGGCGTTCCGCGGTCACGGATACGGCAAGCAGCTTCTGCACGCGGCGATGCGCGCGGCGGCGTCGTTCGGCGCGGAGATGATGACGCTGGAGGTCCGCGAGCACAACACGGTCGCGCAGCGCATGTACGACGAGATGGGTTTCCTTCAACAGGGACGGCGCAAGCGCTACTATACGGACACGGGGGAGGACGCGCTGCTGCTATGGAACCGCAATATTCTCGAAACGATCGAAAAAAACGCTTGCTTAAATGATACTTATCTGTTACAATCGGAAACGTTTCTGAAAGGGGAATGATTATGAGTTTATACGAAACATGGCAAAACGTTGCACAGTCGCAGCGGACGCAGGAAGAATACAACGCGTTCTGGAACACCTACTTTGAGGCGGAGAAGCAGAACTACAAAAAGATCCTTGCAAACCACGAAACGGTTTTCGCAGGCAAGCTCTCGGAAGTCGCGGCGCAGTTCGACATGGATCCGGTCACCTTTACGGGATTTCTGGACGGCGCGAACACGAGCTTTTCGGACGGCGAAAAGGACCTCATGGCACTCACCGAGGACAGCGAGATCACGCTGGATTTCGACTTCGACCGGCTGTTCATCAACATGCACAACGCGAAGGCGGACTGGCTCTTTAACCTGCCGGAATGGGAGGGCGTCCGCACCGAGGAACAGCGCAGAGAGCTTACCAAGCAGTACCGCGCGGAGAAGGTCTTCGTCGCACCGCCCACGGTCGGAAGAAACGATCCGTGTCCCTGCGGCAGCGGCAAGAAGTACAAAAAGTGCTGCGGAAAATAATCAAAAAAACATTGACAGAACCGGATTCTTCTGTTAAAATATGAATTCGGAACTGCGATGCGTCTGTAGCTCAGCAGGATAGAGCAACGGCCTTCTAAGCCGTAGGTCCCGGGTTCGAATCCCTGCAGGCGCGCCAACGGCGCATCCCCGGGGGAAACGCCTCGGGGGTGCGAATCCTTGCGATGAGCGTACGTGGTGGATATAGTTCAGTTGGCTAGAATGCCAGATTGTGGCTCTGGAGGTCGTGGGTTCGAGTCCCACTATCCACCCCATTGCTCGTGAGCCGGGCCGAAAGACCCGGCTCAAAAGCAACTTTGGGGTGTAGCCAAGCGGTAAGGCAACGGACTTTGACTCCGTCATTCGTGCGTTCAAATCGCGCCACCCCAGCCATGACCCGTTAGCTCAGTCGGTAGAGCACTTGACTTTTAATCAAGGTGTCCGGGGTTCGAATCCCCGACGGGTCACCAGACAATTCTGCGGACGTGGCGGAATTGGCAGACGCGCCGGATTTAGGTTCCGGTGCCATAGGCGTATGAGTTCAAGTCTCTTCGTCCGCACCACAAGCAGGTATAGTGTAGCGGTAACACATTAGCCTTCCAAGCTGAGATCACGGGTTCGAGTCCCGTTACCTGCTCCAAGAAAAAAGCGTTTTTTGCCGATCGGCAAAAAACGCTTTTTTCAACGATGTGTTCCGCCGGCGCGGAACGAGATGTGCCTTCGGCGTGATGTGTCCTGCGGACGTGATGTGTGCCTTCGGCACGTGAGCGGAACACATCACATCACGGCGACAGCATGGAGCAGCATCACTTTTGCCGCTTGCGGCAAAAACATCACTTGCGCCTTCGGCGCATGCATCACTTTACAATCGCTTTTCAAAATGGTATTATCGAAACATAGAAACAATGAGGTGATCATATGTCCGAATCAAAACTGCGGGATCTATCCATGGACTTCTCCGTTAGGATCATCGCTCTTGTTAAAGACCTGAAAGCAAAACATGAGTCCGTCATCGCAAATCAAATAGGACGTTCCGGGACATCCATCGGCGCCAATATTTATGAAGCCAAGTACGCGCAGGGCAAAAAGGATTTCATTTCCAAACTGGAGATTGCATTGAAAGAAGCGAGCGAGACCGGCTATTGGCTGGAATTGCTGCACCGCACAAACTATATCGAAGAACCCTTGTATCAAGCTCTGAACGAGCAATGCGCCTCGATACGAGTCATGCTGGCAGCTTCCTGCAAGACGGTGAAAAAGAATATGGACGAAGAATGAGATCATTCAATCACAGTTTACATCGATTTTGAGAAGAATGGTTTCGTGGATAGTTGTTCACAACAAGGGTTTTCAACCAAATCTGAGGACGCAAAAATGAATGAGTATAATGTCGCTTTTTGGAATACGTTGGATGAATTGGTAAGCAATTCGGAAATCGTGATCGACAGACCCAAAGGATC
This sequence comes from uncultured Clostridia bacterium, assembly GCA_946631895.1. Taxonomy (GTDB): domain Bacteria; phylum Bacillota; class Clostridia; order Christensenellales; family CAG-138; genus UBA3792. Next base: position 29,025 of record CAMPAN010000010.1, on the reverse strand, counting down.
CGCGCATCCGAGATTTCCGGATTTCATTTATAAGGTCGATTACGGATATCTGAAAAACACCGCTTCTATGGATGGCGCAGGAATTGATGTATGGGTCGGAAGCGGTGACAGGAAGATCGACGCCGTCATGTGTATTGTTGATTTAATGAAGCGGGATTCGGAAATCAAAATACTGATTGGCTGCACGGAAGAAGAGAAAACGGAAGTATATCGGACACATAATGAAACGCAGTATATGAAAGGCATTATGATACGCCGATAATTCATGTTTGCCATGCTGTCCTTTGATATCCGCAACCCGCGCCCCCATTGCGTTCCGACGCGTTTCATGGTATGATAATAGCAATCGTTTTCCGAGGGGCGTCGTTATGAATACCGTAAAGAAATATCTGCATCCCATCCTGATCTTTGTGATCTTCGAAGCCGTGGCGATCACGCTTTGGCTGACCAAACACAACCTGTTCTATCTGTTCAATTTCAGCTATATCGGCATCTCGATCGCGCTCGGCATCTTCCTCTATATCCGGAAATACAAGCACGCGCGGCGCGTTGTGCAACTGCTCGTCGGGCTCTATATGCTGGTCTATCTCGGCTTCATCAAGGGCGAGAACATGCAGATCGAAGGCTTCTGGTACTATCTGTTCACCGGCGTGTTTGAGGCGGCGACCATCCATTACGCCGTCGCGAAGATTTTCGGACCGCTGATCTTCGGACGCGGCTGGTGCGGCTACGCCTGCTGGACCGCGATGGTGCTTGATTTTCTGCCGTACAAGGTCCCGCAACAGCCGCGGAAGAAGCTCGGATGGATCCGGTATATCACGTTTGCGGCTTCGCTGATCTTCGTCGCCGCGCTGTTCCTTGCGAAGGTCGGGAATATCGAGCGCATCATGTTCTGGGCGTTTCTCATCGGTAATCTCGTCTATTACGGCGTCGGCATCGCGCTCGCGTTCGCGTTCAGGGACAACCGCGCGTTCTGCAAATATATCTGCCCGATCACGGTTTTTCTGAAGCCGATGAGCTATTTTTCGCTGTTCCGCGTCAGGTGCGACAAGGAGAAGTGCGTCTCCTGCGGCAAATGCAAACGCGTCTGCCCGATGAACGTCGAAGTGACCGACAATTCCAGAAAGCGCGAGAACGGGACGGAGTGCATCCTCTGCATGGAATGCGTCAAAAACTGTCCCAAGGACGCGCTCTGATCCCTATGAAACAGACAGCATTGCGACAATCCGCGGAAACGATGGCGGAGCAGATCTCCGCCGTGCTTGCACGCCCGCTGTACGGCTTCTGGCTGTACGGCAGCGTTGTGCTCGATGATTTTCATTTAGGCTGGAGCGATATCGACTGTATCGCGTTTTCGGAAGATCCGATCACGGAGGAGCAGGCGGAAGCGCTTCTGACGCTTCGGCAGACGCTTTGCGCGCAGCATCCGGAAAATCCGTATTTCCGCGCGTTCGAGGGCGTGATCGTGAATCGCCGGGAATACAAAAACGACGTGTTTTCGCGGCTTGTTTACTGGGGCACGTCCGGTCAGCGCGTCACAGACCGGTTTTGTCTCGACCCATTCGCGCGGTACGAGCTACTGCACGACGGCGTCTGCGTCTGCGGCAGCGGCGACCGCAGCCTGTTTACAGCGCCCGCGCGCGAGGAGCTGATCGCCGCGATCCGGCTTCATCTCGACGGGATCCGCCGGTGCGCCGTCGAAACGGACGACAGCCTGTATTCCTGCGGATGGCTGCTGGACATTGCAAGATGTGTCTATACGCTGCGCTTCGGTACGGTCATTTCCAAAACCCGGGCAGGGGAGTGGGCGCTTTCCGAGCGGATCTTCCCGGACGACGAACCGCTGAAACGCACGCTTGCGATCCGGCGCGATCCGCTGCGCTATCGAGACGACCCGGACACCAAAGCGTGGCTCAGATCGCTCGGACCCACGGTGCAGCGGTACACAGACGTGCTTGCGCAGGCGCTCGAACAGACCCGATAATATATTCTTATATTTTTTTTCTTTTGTGAACCTTTCGGCTTTCTTTTGCGACCATATAGGTGAAGACGTCCTCAAAGCAAAGGAAAAGAGGTGAGAACATGACCGACTTTGAAACGCTCCTCACGGCGCATCTGCCGCCGCTGGAGCGCTTTGTGAAATTCCGCATCGGAAATCTTCCGGACGCGGAGGATCTCCTCCAGGAGGTGCTGACGGCGGCGTACCGGAACCGGAACACGGTCAGCAGCGAAGCGTCGTTCAAGCCGTGGATCCTCGGCATCGCCCGGAACAAGTGCAACGACTATTTCCGGGCAAAGGCAAAGCGCATGGAGATCCCGCTGGAATCGCTTGACGAAACTGCGCTGACGACCGGTATCCGCGGCGTTACGACACGGACGGTCGTGCAGGAAACGCTCGATCGCCTCGGCGGTACCGACAAGCAGATCCTGTATCTCAGCTATTTTAAGGATTTAAGGCAGGCGGAGATCGCAAGCCGGCTCGGTATCCCTGTCGGGACCGTTAAAAGCCGTCTGTTCCACGCAAAACAGCAGTTCAGAGCGCTGTACCCCGAAAAACCGAAAGGAGAAATTGTGATGAAGAACAATCGAAAGTTTATGCCGGAGTATCTGCCGGATTATCAGATCAAAGAAGCCGAAGGCGAACCGTTCGCGGTCTGCTGGGAAGAACTCATGGGATGGTTCATCGTGCCGAAGCCCGGCGAAACGTGCAGCTGGGCGATGTACGATTTTCCGAAGCGCAAACGCACGGAGCAGTGCGATCTGGAAGTGACCGGTCGGGCGGAGGTCCACGGGATTGAAGGCGTTGAGATCGAAGCGGTCGAGTACGATCCGATGGACTGCAACAAAATCGACGGCGCGGACGTCGCAAAGCGCCGGTTCGTCGCGCAGCTCACGGACACGCACTGTCGTTATCTGGCGGAAAGTCACGAGGAGGACGGCGTGAAGAAGCTTTACACCTTCCTCGACGGCGACGGATTTCTGGATAACTGGGGCTTCGGCAAGGACAACTGCGGCAACGAAACGCATATCGCGCCGAAGGGACTGATCCAAAAGCACGGCAGCGTGATCACGACCGCGAAAGAGCCGTTTATGCTGGACGTCGTCGGACGGTACGAGGTTCAGATCAACGGAAAGACCTACGACACGATCTGCGTGATCGACGCGGGCGCGTATGAGGAAGGCGTACTGACCGAGCAGTATCTCGACCGGAACGGCAGAACGGTGCTCTGGCGCCGCTTCAACCGGAATGACTGGATGCAGGAAAGCTACAAGCGCCCCTGGACGGAACTGCTGCCCGAAAACGAGCGCATCACCGTCGACGGCGAAACCTGCGTGCACTGGTACGACTGCATCACCGATTACATACTCTGACCGAAAAAAGGATCCGGTGTTTCCGGATCCTTTTTCATACGCTGTATCATTATTTTGTTTCTTCCGTGCGTTTCGGACGCACGCCGCCCATGGCGTCCATCAGCGCGTCGCGCACGATCGCGCGGGATTCGGGGGTGAGCTTGTCGAGATCGCGGAACATCGGCTCGAAATGCCGTTTCAGAACGCCTTTCGCGTAGTCTTCGTAGAGCGTTCTGCCGAGATCGTTGACGCAGACACAAAGATCACGGCGGCTGCCGGGCGCGCGTACGCGTTCAACCAGTCCCTTGCGTTCCAGGCGGTTGATGATCTTTGTGAAATTGCTGCGCGTAATACCGAGACGCTGCGCGATGGAGGACATGTTTTCGTTGCGCTCCTCGTTTTCGAGAAGGTATTCCAGCACCTGAATCTGTGAATAAGAATAGGTTATGCCCTCATACTGCATCTTCTCGATCCGGTATACGCCGGCGTAGATGTTGCAGTAGTGAATCAGCGCTTCGACGACGTCGCGGTGGTCGCCCATCCATTCAAGCTTCATGATTCTTTTCTCCCGTATCGTTCATTCCCGTTTCAGTATAACAAATCAACGCGCACGATGCAACAAATCTGTTAAGAAATACCGAAGATTATATAATATCTCTTGCGCTTTTCCGAACAACGCGGTATACTGATTACAGAATGTTTCCCGAGGAAACGATTCCCGAAAGAAACATATCAATCAGAGGGAGGAAACAACATGAAAAAAAGAGCATTGATCGCGATCTGCATCGGCATAGCGCTGATTCTGATCGGCAGCGTTCTCGCAAGCGTATTCAACTCCGGCGCTGAGGGAACGAAAATCAGCCGTATTTCGTTTGAGACGGCAAACGGCAAGCTCAGCGGTCTTCTGTACATGCCGAAAGGAGCAGGTGCGGACAATCCGCGTCCGACGGTCGTCGTCACGCACGGCTATCTGAACTCCGCCGAAATGCAGGACGCAAACGCGATCGAGCTTTCGCGCCGCGGCTATGTGGTGCTTGCGCTCGACCAGTATGACCACGGCCATTCCGATCTGAATAACGAAGTCTATGCGGCGTTCGGCGGCGAAACCTTTACGGGCATGTGGTTCCCGTTCTGGGTCAACTCCATGCACGACGCGGTCGCGTATATGTACGAGCAGCCGTACGTTCTGAAGGACGAAGCAGGCAACGGCATCATCGGCGTCACCGGTCATTCGATGGGCGGCTTCGGCAGCACGATGGCGCTTGCGATGGACGAACAGGAAGCGATGGAGACCGGCATCCGCAAGATCTGTTGCGGTCTCACCGAGGGTTCCGACTTCTCCTACACCGGATTTATGGGCGTTGACGTCACAGCGGCGGATGCTTTGGGCGGCGGACGCACGATGGGCAAAGTAGCGGCGCAGTACGATGAATTCTTCTTCAACGCGCCGGACGCACCCGCCGGCACGGTCCGTCACAAGGATTATGTCTCCACACCGGACGGACTTGCATTCCTGCAGCAGACGGAATCCGCGCAGGCGAATACCTGGTACGAGACCTCCGACGGCGGCAAGCGCATCATCTATGAGCCGGCGCAGACCCATCCGTGGAACCATTTCAGCAAGATCACGACAGCGAATGCCGTCGAGTTCTACACCGAAGCGTTCAAGGACTATAACGCGGACATCAGAGACATCGCCGCAACCAGTCAGGTATGGCAGCTCAAGGAGATCTTCGAGTGCGTCGCGCTCGTCGGCTTCGTCTTCCTGATCATCGGCGTCGCATCCCTGCTCATCGAGCTTCCGTTCTTCAACAAGGCGAAATCGGAGCTTCAGCCGCTGCCGTCCGTGACGGACGCAAGCTCCAAGTTCGGCACGTTTGCGCTTCTGTTCTGTCTGATCCTGCTGCCCGGCATCTTCTTCTCGCCGCTGATGGACGGCGGGGCGGGATCCGATCTCGTCAACATCCTGTTCTATGCGGGCTGCGCGCTCGGCATTGCGGGTCTCGTCGGATTCATCCTGAGCTTTACGCAGAAGCAGAACCGCAGGAACCTGCTCGTCGGCAGCATCTTCGTAATGGTCGCGGGCGCGGCGCTCGCAATGGTTGCGCATTTCCCGATGTACGAGACCGGCAAGTACTGGTCCGCGCTCGGCGTCAACAGCATCGCGTACTGGACGCTCGGCTGCGCGGCGATCGCGCTGCTCGCCATGAGCGTCGTCTATGTGGCAAGCAAAGCGAACAAGGGCGTCACGTTCAGGCATTACGGCGTCACGTTCAACCCCGTCAAGATCGTCATCTCGCTGCTGATCGCAATCATCACGTATGCAGTCGCATACGGCGTGCTGTTCCTGATGGATCTCATCTTCAAGGCGGACTTCCGTATCTGGACCTTCGCGTTCAAGACCTTCGATTTCAACATCGTACCGGTCATCCTGCGGTATCTGCCGACGTTCCTTGCGTTCTACATCATCTCCACGGCGTCGATCACGATCAACACGAACACCGAGAAGATGCAGGGCATCAAGGGTTATCTGCTTGCGATCGCGCTGAACGCGGGCGGCGGCTTCCTCTGGCTGGTCTATCAGTACGGCAAGCTGTTCACCACCGGCGTAGCGGCGTTCCCGGGTTCCGCACTGTCCGGCATCGTGCTCGTCGCGATGATCCCGACGCTGTCGATCGCGGCGGTCATTTCTCGCAATCTCTACAAGAAGACCGGCAACATCTGGGTTCCGGCATTCCTGAATGCGTTCCTGATGACCACCATGACGATCGCAAACACCATGGTTGCGTTCAAGTAACCGCCTGTTTCCGAAACGGTCTCCCTTTGCGGGGGACCGTTTTTTTGTTTGTGAACTGACGGCAATTACGGATTGAGAATCGGAATTCGATGTGGTATACTCATGATAATCAAAGCAAAGGCGGTCGAAAGTATGAAAACACAACGGGAGTTCCCGAAATGCACGATCACGCAAAAGGGCACGCGCTGGGTCGAAGGCGGGCATCCGTGGATCTATGAAGCGGAAGTGCTGTCCGTAGAGGGCGATCCGGAAAACGGCGCGCTGGTAGACGCGGTTTCCGAAAAGGGCAAATATCTCGGCACGGGCTTTCTGAGCCTCCGGTCCAAAATTCGCATCCGTCTCGTTTCGCGCAATGCAAACGACCGGTTCGACGAGGCGTTCTGGCGCCGCCGCATCCGCTATGCGTGGGACTATCGCAAGACCGTGATGGGCGACGACTGCTCCTGCTGCCGCGTGATTTTCGGAGAAGCGGACGCGTTTCCGGGGCTGACCGTCGACCGGTTCAACGATCTCCTCGTTGCGCAGACGCTGTCGATCGGCATCGAGCGGATCAAGCCGGTCCTGTTCCCGCTGCTTATCGAAGAGCTCAATGCGGACGGCGCAGGCATCCGGGGCGTATACGAGCGCAACGACGTCGCGATCCGTTCCCTCGAGGGCATGGAGCAGGGCAAGGGTTGGTTTTTGATCCCGGGTCTTGAAACGCCCGAAAGCGCGGTCACGACGATCGTCGAAAACGGCATCGAATACCTTGTCGACGTCGAAAACGGGCAGAAGACCGGCTTCTTCCTCGATCAGAAATACAACCGTCTCGCGCTGAGAAAGATCGCAAAGGGACGCAGCGTGCTCGACTGCTTCACGCACACCGGCTCGTTTGCGCTGAACGCTGCGGCGGGCGGCGCGGCGCATGTGACCGCCGTCGACATCTCCGAGACGGCGATCGCCATGGCGAAAGCCAACGCGGAGCGCAACGGTCTCGCGGACCGCATGGAGTTCGTCACCGCGGACGTATTCGATCTTCTGACCGAGCTTCTCGCATCCGGCAAAAAGCCGTACGATCTCATCATCCTCGATCCGCCCGCGTTCACCAAATCGCGCAAGACGGTGAACAGCGCGGAGCGCGGCTATCGCGAGATCAACTCCGCGGCGCTGAAGCTGCTGCCGCCGGGCGGCTATCTCGCAACGGCTTCGTGCAGCCATTTCATGCCGTCCGAGCTCTTTGAACGCATGCTGGACCGCGCAGCCGCGGACGCAGGCGTCCAGCTCCGGCAGATCGAACAGCGGCAGCAGGCGCCGGACCATCCGATCCTCCGGAATGTGCCGGAGACGGATTACCTCAAATTCTATCTGTTCCAGGTCGTCAGAAACTGAATCGCGTCGAATCCGGACGTGTCCGATCGAATTCTGCGGAACCGGTTGAAATCCGGTTTCGTTTGTGGTATAATTCAGAAAAATTTAAGGAAGGACAGCGATATGATCATCGGAGAATTCAGCGAAAGCTACCCGCCGCACATCGACGGCGTCGGCAGGGTCGTGCGTTCCTACTGCGAAGAGCTTTCCGCGCGCGGACACACCGCATACTATATCGCGCCGAAAAACGCGGGCAGAGCGTATCAGAACGCGGAACCGGAAACCTTCCCGGTCATGAAATACGCAAGCCTTCCGATCCCGAACGAGGCGTACAGCGTCGGACTGCCCGCGTTCGACCTTGCGTTTCTGCACGATCTCAACCGGATCCAGTTCGATATCGTCCATGCCCATACGCCGTTCGTTTCCGCGATCGAAGCGTCACGCATCGCATGGCTGCGCGGCGTTCCGCTGGTTGCAACGCTGCATTCCAAGTATTATGACGACATCCTTGCAAAAACGCACAGCGAGGTGATCGCCGGGGCGGTGGTGCAGCGCGTCGTGCAGTTTTTCGAGAAGTGCGACGAGGTGTGGACCGTCAACGACGCGACGGCGGAGGTCCTGCGCGGCTACGGATTCAAAGGGGAGATCGTCGTGATGCCGAACGGCACGAACCTCTGGTATCCGACGCAGGAGGACGCAGGGGAAGCCGAAAAGCGTTTTCATCTCGGCGGCGGCAGCGTGTTCCTGTTCGTCGGACAGCAGAACTTCAAGAAGAATACGGACAGCATTCTGCGGGCGGCGGCGCTCTATAAAAAGACCGGCGCGGACTTCCGCATCGTCTTTGCGGGGCAGGGACCGGACGCGGCGCGGATGCAGGCGCTGTCCGAAGAACTCGGACTTTCCGGAGAGACGGTTTTCACCGGACACATCGCCGATCGCGAAGTCCTGAAAGGACTGTATGCAAGAGCCGATCTGTTCGTTTTTCCGTCGATTTACGACAACGCACCGATGGTCGTGCGGGAAGCGGCTGCGGCGGGAACGCCGAGCATCCTGATCCGCGGATCCTGCGCGGCGGACGGCGTGACCGACGGCTTCAACGGCTTTCTCTGCGAAAACACGCCGGAGGATATCGCCGCCTGCATGGCGCGCGCGCTTTTGACGGCTAAGGAAGTCGGCGCGCGCGCGAGGGAGACGATCCCCGTGCCCTGGAGCGGAATTGTCGGGCAGGTTCTTTCGCGCTACGAAGCGCTGATCGAGCGAAAAAAGCGGGAAAACCGTTGAGGAATCGGATGCTTTTTACGAGCCGGAAACATTTGCCGGCTCGTTTTTTATGAACAAAGTATAGACAAAAATCGAATGTTGTGTTAATATATATCTACCTATAGAAAGGTAGCATAGGATGATTATCGTCAGCGCATGCCTTGCCGGATATCGTTGCAGATATGACGGCAAAACCGTTCCGAACGAAGAGATCGTCGCGCTTATGAAGCGGGGCGAAGCAATTCCGGTTTGTCCGGAAATGCTCGGCGGACTTCCGTGTCCGCGCATTCCTTCGGAGCGGTCGGCGGACGGAACACGCGTTGTTTCGCGCGACGGCGGGGACGTCACCGAAGCGTTTCGGAGAGGTGCAGACGAAACGCTTCGTCTTGCGCGTCTTTACGGATGCGATCGGGCGATCCTCAAGGCACGCAGTCCGTCCTGCGGATGCGGCCTGATCTATGACGGGACGTTTTCCGGAACGCTCAGGGAAGGCGACGGCGTCACCGCGGCGCTTCTTCGGGAAAACGGCATTACGGTTACAGTGAAAGATTGACGGAGGTATTCATGGACAACAACACGATCTTGGTCATCGACGACGACAGAAACATTCTGGCGATCATCGAACTATATCTCAAGAAGGCGGGCTTCCAGGTTGCGACCTGCACGACCGGCTATGAAGCGATGCAGGCGTTCAAAAACACGAAGCCCACGCTCGTCGTGCTCGACGTCATGCTGCCCGGAAAGGATGGCTGGACGATCCTGCACGAGATCCGGCAGGAGGGCTCCACGCCGGTCATCATGCTGACGGCGAAGGGCGACACGGGCGAACGTGTGCGCGGTCTGGAGCTCGGCGCGGACGACTATATCGCAAAGCCGTTCGATTCCAACGAGCTTGTCGCGCGCATCAAGGCGGTGCTCCGCCGGTTTGCGCCCGCATCCGAGAGCGAACGCACGATCACGCTGCCGGACCTCACCATCTCGCTTGAGAATTATTCCGTCACGCTCGACGGGGAGCAGCTCGAAATGCCGCCGAAGGAGATCGAGCTTCTGTACTTCCTTGCGTCGCACAGCGGCCGCGTGTTCACGCGCGAACAGCTTCTGGAGCAGGTCTGGGGATTCGATTTCTTCGGCGATTCCCGAACGGTCGACGTACACGTCAAACGCATCCGCGAGAAGCTCGGCGAGCGCGAGAACTGGCAGCTTCGCACGGTCTGGGGCGTTGGTTATAAATTTGACGTCCGCAGCTGAGGGGGTACATGCGTAAGAATCGGTTCCGTACCATTTTTTCGCGCATGATGTTTATGCAATGCCTCACGGTAACGGTCGCAGTTCTGCTGATCGGCGCCGTGCTTGCAGCCGTCGTATACGCGGGAATGGTTGGGGAGTACGGAACACAGTTGAATCGATACGCGCAAAACGCGCGTTCCGTGATCGCATCGGGCAAAGCGGATACCGAAACGCATCTCCGCTATATCGCCGCCGACAACGATCTTTTGGTCGAACGCATCGGTACGCACAACGACGTGACGGCATACTTTGCGGACGCGCGGTGGGAGAGCTACGCGTCGCAGCCGCTTTCGGATACGGCGTACGAACGCATTGCCGACAGCGCGAATCCGCTCGGCGAAACGATCCGGCATTACTATAAGCGCGGGGATTTCCCCGTGCTCAGCGTATACAGCACCGCACTGGACACGCCGGACGAAGGTCTGCTCGTCGTCACCGGCGACCTGTCGCCGATCCGCGAGGCGTTCGGAAACATTCTTCTCTGGACGGTCCTGATCTGCGCGGTCACGCTGATCGGCTCCGGCGTCGTTTCGTACTATACGTCCTATCGCGTCATCAATCCGTTCATCGAAATGAATCATGCGGTGCAGTGTTATTCGCGCGGAGATTTTTCGACGCGGATCCCGGTGGAGGGAAAGGACGAAGCGGCACAGCTCGGCGAAAGCCTCAACGAAATGGCGGAACAGCTGCGCGGACTGGAAGAGACGCGCAGGAGCTTCGTCGCAAACGTCAGCCACGAGCTCCGTTCTCCGCTGACGTCCATGAAGGGCTTTCTCGAGGCGATGCAGGACGGCACCATCCCGCCGGAAAACTATCCGGAATACATCGGCATCGTGCTGAACGAAACGCGCCGCATGGTCACGCTGGTCAACGACCTTCTCGATCTCGCCCGGATCGAATCCGGCACGATCCAGCTGAATTTCGAGGTCTTCGACATCAACGAGCTCATCCGCCGGACGCTTCTGACGTTCGAAGCGCGGCTCGTCGAGAACGAAATGGAAATGGAAGTCCGGTTTGCGCAGGAGCAGTGCGCGGTCTATGCGGATCAGGCGCAGATCGGTCAGGTTCTCCGGAATCTCATCGACAACGCGATCAAATATTCGCCGAAAGGACATTCGATCGCGGTGTCGACCTACTCCATGCGAAAGACCGTTTATGTCACGGTCCGGGACAACGGCATCGGCATCCCGCAGGAGGATGTGCCGCACGTCTTTGACCGATTCTATAAGGTCGAAAAGGCGCACACGCCCGCGCCGCAGATGGGATCCGGCTTGGGGCTTTCGATCGTCAAACGCATCATCGAGAGCCACGGACAGTCGATCACCGTGCGGAGCGCGCGCGGACGCGGCACCCAGTTCACCTTTACCCTTGAGCGCGCAAGCGCTTCAAAACGAGTATCCGACGGAGGTAAACGCAATGTTTCGCAAAATAATACCGTATCCCTGTGATTACAAAAACACGGCGTCGGTCCGGCGCGCGCGCCGCGGCGGCAACATCCTTGTCATCATTCTGTGCGTCATCATCGCACTGCTTTTGGGCGCAGGCGCGTTCTTCGCGCTGACGAACGACGGACAGGCGTGGAAAGCGCTTTCCGACTATGCAGGGCAGTATGTCGTCAATCCGTGCGTCCCTGCGCAAAGGGACCCGTCGGTTGAAAAACAGCCGGCAGTTTCCGAGCAGCCGCAGGTATCCGCCGAAACGCCGGCGCCTGTCGAACCGGAGACCGCAGCTACGCCGATGCCCGCGATCGTTCCCGAAACGGATATCGATCCATATCTTGCGCAGCCGTTCGATTTCAAAGAGTTTGACGGCATTCCCGACGTCGTCGAGGCGGTGCAGCCCGGCGTCATCGGCGTCCTCAACTATCAGCGTCCGAAGGGATCCGCGGGAGAACCGAAGCTCGCGGGCAGCGGATCCGGCTTTGTCTATACCGAAAACGGCTACATCATCACGAACCACCACGTCGTCGAAGGCGCGGAAAAGCTGTATGTTTCGCTTACAAACGGCAAACTGGTCGAGGCGCAGCTCGTCGGCGGCGACATTCAGACGGACGTTGCGGTTCTGCACATCGACGAAACGGGACTGACGGCGCTCCCGATCGGCGATTCTTCGAAGGCGCGCGTCGGCGAATTCGTGCTTGCGATCGGCGATCCGATCAGCGCGGACGAGCTTTCCGGCTCGGTCACGTTCGGCATCGTTTCGGCGCTTTCGCGTGAAATCAATATCGAGGGCTTTGTCAACGAATACATGCAGACCGACGCCGCAGTCAACCCGGGCAACAGCGGCGGTCCGCTCATCAATATGCGCGGCGAGGTCATCGGCGTCACCAGCGCGAAGTACACCTCCGCAGGCATCGACGAAATGGGTCAGGCCATCTCCTCCGAGGGCATCGGCTTTGCGCTGCCGATCAACAACGTCATGAAGATTGCGGAATCGCTGATTCAGAACGGTTCCACCGTACGCCCCGGCATCGGCATCACCATCGTTACGTATCTGGAACCGACCGCGCTGATCAAAACCCCCGGCGTCTATATCTACAGCGTTTCCGAGGGCGGTCCCGCCGAAGCCGCCGGCGTCATGAAGGGCGACCGGCTCATCAGCCTGGACGACAAGGAAATGACGCAGGACGAGTTCGTTCTGGCGATCCGTGCGAAGCAGGTCGGCGACGTGGTTACGCTCAAAGTGGAGCGCAACGGCGAAACGCTGGAACTCCGGGTCACCGTCGGCGACATGAATCAGATCCACAAATGAACGAAAGAGCATTAAAAAGTTTAGAATTCGATAAGATCCGCGCCCAATGTGCGACCCATACCGCGTCTGACATCGGGCGCGAATTCGTTGAGCAGCTTTCGCCGACCGACGATCTCGAACGCGCGCAAATGCTTCTGCAGCAGACGTGGGAAGCGGACGCGATCTGCCGGCGCATCGGCGGAAGTCCGATCGATACGTTCCCGGACGCGCGCGTGACGCTGCAGCGGGTACGCGCGTCATACGCGCTGTCGCCCGCAGAGCTTCTGAACCTTGCCGCGTGCTTCAAGGCAAGCCGCCGCGCAAGGGAGCATCTGCTTGCGGCGGAGGACGCGCAGGAACTGCACCGGCTGGCAAATCCGCTCTCTGCGCACAGCGAGATCGAGAGCGAGATCGCGCGCTGTATTCTGAGCGAAGACGAGATCTTCGACAACGCTTCGCCCGAGCTTGCCCGCATTCGCAGACAGCTTCGCATCACCGCGGAGCGCGTCAAGGACAAACTGAACAGCATCATCAAAAGCCCGCTGTATCAGAAATATCTCCAGGAGCCGATCGTCACCGTACGCAACGGACGCTACGCGATCCCCGTCAAGGCGGAGCACCGCGCGCAGATCGGCGGACTCATCCACGATCAGAGCGGCAGCGGACAGACCGTCTTCATCGAGCCCGCCGCGGTCGTCGAGCTCGGCAATGTATATAAGCAGCTGCAGGCGGAGGAGAAGCGCGAGATTGAACGCATTCTTGCGGGGCTCACCGCGCTCATCGCGCCGTATGCGGACGAGCTGTATCAGAGCCTGATGCTCCTCGGCAATCTCGACTGCATCTTTGCAAGGGCGATCCTTGCGCGCGACATGCGCGCGTACTGTCCGAAGCTGAACGACCAAAGCCTCATCCGCATCAAAAACGGCAGACACCCGCTGATCGACAAAAACACCGTCGTTCCGATCTCCGTGTGGATCGGCGACGGCTACGATACGCTGATCGTCACCGGTCCGAACACCGGCGGCAAAACGGTCACGCTGAAAACCGTCGGTCTGTTCACGCTGATGGCGAGCGCGGGCATGTTCATCCCGGCGGACGAATCGAGCGAGATCGCGGTGTTCCGCGAGGTCTTTGCGGACATCGGCGACGAGCAGTCCATCGAGCAGTCGCTGTCCACGTTCTCCGCGCATATGACGAATCTTGTCGGCATCCTGAAGGAAGCGGGAGACGATACGCTGGTGCTTCTGGACGAACTCGGCGCGGGCACCGATCCGAACGAGGGCGCAGCGCTGGCGCAGGCGATCCTGAAGCATCTGCAGGAAGCGGGCGCGACCACGTTCGCCACCACGCACTATTCCGAGATCAAGGCCTTCGCGCTGACGCACGAGGGCATGCAGAACGCGTCGATGGAATTCGACGTGGACCGTCTCTGCCCGACCTATAAGCTCTATATCGGCATACCCGGCAAGTCCAACGCGTTCGAAATCAGCAAGCGCCTCGGGCTCGACGACGCGATCATCGAACAGGCGAAGGAGTATCTGAAGCGCGAGGACGTCGCGTTCGAGGACGTGCTTTCCGGCGCGGAACAGCAGCGGAAGCTCGCCGAACAGCAGGCGACCGAGCTCACCGAAGAGCTCGAAAAGGCGAGAGCGGAACGCATCGCGCTCGAGAACGAGCGCAAAAAACTCCGTGACGACCGCGCGGCGATCCGGGAAAAGGCAAGGGAGGAAGCGAAGAGCTTTGTCGCTTCGACCAAGCACGAAATGGAATCGCTGATCACGGAGCTCAGACAGGTCAAAAACATCGACACCAAAGCGCTCGAACGCGCGATCCAATCCTCGCGGGACAAACTGCGGAAATCCTCGGAAGCGCTGTCGGACCGCATCGAATCGAACGGCGACGAGGGCGAAACACCGTCTTCCGTCATCCGCGGACAGACTGTGTTTGTGGTCAGTCTCAACAACACCGCAACGGTCGTCAGACCGCAGGACGCGCGCGGACAGGTGCAGGTGCAGGCAGGACCCATCAAGGTCTTTGTGCCGCTCGGCGATCTCCGCATCGCAACACAGAAAAAGGAAGCGCCGCGCGCGGTGACGCGCCCGCGTGAGATCATGACGGACATCAAGACCGTCAAATACGAGCTCGATCTCAGAGGCTTCCTCGTGGACGACGCGATTCTCGAGATCGACGCGTTCATCGACGACTGCGTGCGCACCGGGAGAACCGAATTCAACATCATCCACGGCAAGGGCACCGGCGCACTGCGCGCGGGCGTGCAGAACTATCTGAAGACCCATCCGCGCGTGAAAAGCTTTCGCATCGGCGCCTACGGCGAAGGCGACGCGGGCGTCACGGTCGTGACCTTGAAATCATGAACGCATGCGGTGAAAGCCGCGAAGAGAGGACAGGCATATGAAACGCAAACCGTTTTTCATCATTCTGGCAACGCTGTGCATCATCGGGGCGGTCATTCTGCTGATCGTCGGCATTCGCGTATCGATGCAGCCCGCAGTGATCCCGGGGCTGACGTCGCTCGGAGAACTGACGTTCGAAGCGTTTGACGCACGGCAGGAAAAGGACGAAAACAATCTGACTCAGTACATCGTTATGTACCGTCACATTGATCCGAGATACGGCGAGATCGTTCTCGAAAACAACGTCGACGCAGACGATTACTATTCCTATAAGTACGATGAAATGCGCGCCGAACAGGCAAGCATGACCGAAATACCGGAGGAGACCAACGAAGTCACAAAGCGCACCGAGATCAAGCGGTACGTCTACGTCTATCCGGTCGACGGACATTATGAAGCCGTGTTTCAGGACCGCTATATGGGGCTGACGGATATTTCCGAGCTCATCGACCCCTCGCCGAAGGTCTCGTCCACACGGTACTATATCGTCGCCGGGATCCTCGTCCTTGCGGGCGCGTATCTGTTCTTTCTCGCATTTGTCGAAAAGCGCACCGCCGCAAAATAAGGTCCATACAAAAAAGCTCTCCGGAAAGGAGAGCTTTCTTTTATATGCGGGACTTTACGCGCGCGTTCGGCGTCCGGCTTTTCCGTTGCGTCAGACGCCGTCATAGGAAAGCGTAAAGTCTTCGAGGGAGTCGCCGGTGATCATCTGCATGATCGCCTGCATCAGCGGATCGTCCGCCTTGAAGACTGCGGTCGGATACCGGAAATCGTTTGCCGAAACGATCCCGGTGAAATTGCCCGTGTAGTTCATGAACCGGACCGAAACGCAGTTCTCCGTATCCTCTGCAAGCGGCGCGTCGCAGAGCGCTTTCAGGATCTGATACGCCTCGGGATGGCTTTCCTTCGGCGTCAGATTCTTCTTCGAATCGTCGTAAGAGAGCAGACGGTAGGTCTGTACGTTGTAGGTGCCGATATAGAAGACGTCGTTTTCCGGCATATTGGAGGGATGCTCCATCCAGTTGACAAACTCGCGCAGCCCTTCCCGCACGTTCTTCTCGTAACGTGCGTTGAGGTATCCCAGCAGCGCTTTTGCGGCGTTCGGCGTCAGCTCGCCGACCCGGTACCTGACATAATAATTGCTGGTCCCGCGGGAGACATACAGCGTGATATCGAGATCGGACGCAGAGATCGGACCCGTGGGGAGCCTGAGATCGCCGGAGTTCTGAATCAGCGAAATGCGCTCATCCGCATTCAGCTTTGCAAAGTCTTCGCGGAACAGCCGTCCGACGTTTCTCGATTCCGCCGCCGTCAGTCCCTCGCACGAATACCAGATCATACCTTTCGGATAGGTCGCGAGCGCTTCATAAAACGACGGATCCTCGAGACATATCTCTGCAAGCTGATCCTTGCTGTTCTGCATGGCGCTCGGCTGCATCGCAACCGTCTTGCGGAACAGACCGCCGTTCCGGACGACGACGAGCGTGTCGTAAAAGTCACTGTAATCAATGACCTTGGCGTTCTTTTGCGATTGCGCGGCAACGAGCGCTTTGCCCTTGAGGAGATCGAACCTGTGCCGGTGCAGCAGATAGTCCGGATAGTTTTCCGCGCCCAGCACGGATTTCGGCATCAGCAGCGAAGATTCGTCGTTGAATTGATAGGACCGGATCTCCTCCTTTTCAAGCGAGACGGGCGTGCGCGCCGAAGCGACCCAGTTCGGGACGAAGATATAGAACAGCGCCAGAACGACGCAGATCCCGTAGAACGGCATCGCTTTCAGAACCGGCTTCATCTTTCTGGACGAAATCAGCTCGTAGAGGCAGTAGAAGACGAAGGAGAAGAAGAACGCCGTCACGATCAGCGGGAGCAGCACCGTTTGCTCGAAGGACTGCATATTGTATTTCCAGCAGACCTTCAGGTTCAGAATGATGATGACGAATAGGAGCTGCGGCATGCCGAAGACGACGCGCGCCGCCGTTTGCAGAACCCTGCTCGCGTACGGATTCTCCGCAAGCTCGGATTTGCGCTTTTTGAAGGCGATGCTGCCGAGCGTCAGAAGCAGCGCGCCGTAGACGAGCGAATACAGCATGGCGGGGACGTTCGCAAAGTTGATGCCGTAGATCAGCGAATGGATCGGCGTCGCCGCAATGTTGAATTCCGGATTCAGGAAAAACGGCAGCATGGAGAACGGCGTCGTAAGCCCGCTGTCCGCTTCCACGAACATCCGGAACGCGGTGAGCAGAATACGCGGCAGAAACAGCACCGTGACCGACTGGAAGAATGCCGGGAACCGTCTTCCGCAGAGCGCGCTGCCGATCATGAACGCCGAAACGATCCCGATCGCCGCGATCAGCATGTTGAGAAATACGCAGAGGTACAGCAGATAGTTGATCGGCAGCCCGAAGACCGTGAACAGAAGCACGTTGACGACGGCATACGAACCGAGCGCGATCAGAATCCAGAGGAAGATCGCCGCGGCGGTGGACGCGTACGTCTGCACGCGCGTCAGCGCAAGCGCGTGGTAGAAGTCGCTCTGCACGCGCTTGTTGAGCCAGCGGAACGCGCCGAACACCATGATCGGCGACATCACATAGAGGAACAGCAGCATCGGCAGCGCCATGAGCCGCGGGTCGTAATGCGTCACGGACGCGCTCACCGGATCGCGCATGATCAGTGCGGAAAAGATGATAAGATTCAATCCGGCAAGGATGATCGTGCCGACGAGACCCTTTGTGCGGAGTTGACGGAACAGTTCACGGAAGTATCCGCGATGGATCAAAGCCCGTTTCATCTTACTGCACCTCCTGTTTCAGCACTTCGGAGAATTCATAGCCGCGCTGTCCCATCTCATAGACGAAGACCTCCTCGAGCGAGAGGGGCAGGATCTCGAACAGCACCGGATGCATCGCCGTGATCCTCGCTTCGGTTTCGGCGCGGTCGCCGCGTACGATCATCGACGCCACGCTGCCGCGCTTTGTAAAGTTCAGCACATCGACGCCCTCGAAGCGCGTCCGGTCGTAATCACCCTCGAACGCCACCTGCACCTTAAAGAGCGAGGTCTTGAGGTGATCGACGTCGCTTTCAAAGATGATGCCGCCCTGATGCAGAAGCGCCAGCTGGTCGCAGGTGTCTTCGAGCTCGCGCAGGCTGTGGCTCGTGATGACGACCGTCGCCCTGCGTTCGATTACCTCGCGGTACAGGAGGTTCTTCACGAGGTTGCGCATGACCGGGTCCAGCCCGTCGAACGTCTCGTCGAAGAGAATGAAGTCCGCACGGCAGGAAAGCGCAAGAATCGTCGCCGCCTGACGCCGCATGCCCTTCGAGAACGTATTGATGTTCGCTTTCGGATTGAGCGAAAAGTCCTTGAGCAGCGCTTCGAAACGCTCATGCGAAAAGCCTTCGAAGACCGAGGCATAGAGCTTTTCCATGCGCCGAAGATCCGTATGCGGCAGGAAAAACAGCTCGTCCGGAACAAAGGAGATCCGTTTCTTGACATCCGGATTGTCGAAAACCGGCTGTCCGTCGATCGTGATCGTGCCGCCCTCGGGACGGTAGATGCCGGAGATCAGCCGCAAAAGGGTGGATTTTCCGGAGCCGTTCGAGCCGACAAGCCCGTAAACGCAGCCCTCCGGGATCGTACAGTTCAGATGATCGAGCACGACCTTGCGGTCAAATCGCTTGATCACATCCGTTATGGTAATCATGATTCGGTCTCCTTTCCGGATTTGGATTGATAGACGGTTTCCACGGTTTGTTTCAAAAGCTGTTCGGAAACGCCGCGCGCTTTCAGAAGCTCGGTCATGGTGACGAACTCGGCAAGCGAACGGTCGATGCCCGCCTTGAGCCGCTCCAGCGCGTCTTTGGCAATGTATCTGCCGCTGCCGGGCACGGAATAGCACAGCCCGCGGGCTTCGATCTCGTTGAACGCCCGCTGCAGCGTGTTCGGATTGACGCAAAGCGCCTGCGACAGCTCGCGCACGGACGGCAGCTTTCCGTCTGCCGCGATCTCGCCGGACAGGATCCCGTACTCGAATTGCGCGATCAGCTGTTCATAGATCGGCGTTCGCGACAGTTTGTCGATGGTGAACATGGCATGCTCCTTTCTGTATCAACTGTACTAATACTATTAACACAGTCTGCAAGGCATGTCAATCGACGCAGGACGGATTTTACATATATTCCGCAACTATCTTACATAAGCGCGGTTCCTCGGACAAGACGGACGATCCGCGCAAAAGAAAAACGCACCGTTTCCGGTGCGTGAAGAACGTCGTTTGTCAATCGCCCGACGCCAGGAACGAGTCGAGCTCCGCCCGCAGGGGCGAGCCTCTGCCGCTTGCTTTCGAGACGCAGATGGCAGCGGCGGCGTTTGCCTCCTTGAGCGCGTCGGCGTCGGAAAGCCCGCACAGCTTCGCCGCAATGAACGCGCCGTCAAAGGTGTCGCCTGCGCCGACCGTATCGACGACGGCGACGGGGAAGGCGGGGGCGTGGATGCGCGTTCCGTTCCGGTACAGGTCCGCGCCCTGATCGCCGCTGCGCGAGATGACCGTCGCGCCGGTTTTCGCGAGCTTTTCGGCGGCAAGCTCGGCGTCGCGCTCCTCCGCAAGCAGAGGGATCTCGTCGATCGCCGAGCCCAGAATCGTGTCCGCAAACAGCTTTGCCTGCATGAGGTTTTCCCGGAAGGTCGGATTCTTCAGCGCTTCCACACGCACGTTGATGTCGAACGACACCGGGATCCCCGCGTCGCGGCACGCGCGCATCAGACGAAGCTGCGTCTTCGCGGCGGGGTTTTCGCGCAGCATCATGCCGTTGCAGTGCAGCCACGAAATGCGGTCCGCAATATCGTCCGGGATCTGGTCTTCGAGGATCGCGTGCTGCGAACCGAGATGCGCGGGACAGGCAAACGCCGTGCGTTCGCCCTGTTCGTTCA
Source organism: uncultured Clostridia bacterium (assembly GCA_946631895.1). Classification (GTDB taxonomy): domain Bacteria; phylum Bacillota; class Clostridia; order Christensenellales; family CAG-138; genus UBA3792. Next base: position 8,909 of record CAMPAN010000010.1, on the reverse strand, counting down.
GCACGAGCAGAACGAGCTGCGTGGGCATACCGGGATCCATCCGAAGAAGCGACGTATCGACGCCTTCGCGTATAAGTCCCGCTTTCAGCATCTGTCCGTACGCGTCCTGTCCGCACGTTCCGGCAAACAGCACGGGCAAGCCGAGCCGTGCGATCGCACAGGCGGTGTTCGCGGCGCTGCCGCCCTCTGCGGGTCGCACGTCGGCATTCAGACAGGATGCAGGATCGGATTTCGCTTTCAGAGCGTCCGCGTAGGGAATGATGATATCGGCGCAGATATCGCCGAGACAAAGGACCGGTTTCATGGCTCGTCAGTCTCCTCCGAAGGCGCATCCGTCGGGTACGGAACATACACGATATCGACAATGGAACGATTCTTGCCGGGATGATTGATGCGCTTTGCGTGCCACGCGAGCTGCGCCGAGATCCCGCCGTCCAGATTGTATGCGGCGGTACAGCCGAGGTCTTTCATCAGAAGCGACAGCTCGGCAAGCGACAACCCGACCGAATATCCGTTCTGCCGCCCATCGACCAGCACGAAGCAGTAATGCCCCGGTTCATAGTAGCCGAACGCGGCGCGCGGATTCGGACCGTCGATGTGATCCGGCATGTTGAACTTCTTCATGGGTTCCCCGTCTTTATCGAGAAGCATCGGTCCGAAGTTCCACGTCTGCCAGACGCCTTTCGCCTCAAGGAACGACGGCTGGATCTCGTTCGGCGCATACGTGATGACCGTCCCGTCGCGGAAGAGCGCGCAGAGATCGTACCGGAATTTTGCGGACTGGAACACGACCTCGCCGTTGACGACGACGTATGCGCGGTCCTTCGGCGTGCAGTAGTCTCCGGACATGGCAACGACGGCGTTGGTTTCGGCGGCGAACGTCTCCATGGGCTTTGCGGAGAGCTGCTGGAAGCTCTTTCCACCGACGGCGCGCATGATGCTTTCGGCATGTTCGACATAGATATCGACGACAAAATAGACCAGGGATTTACCGGTGCGTTCCGTTGTTTCGGTACGGGTCACGGTGATGCAGTGATGCCCGTCGCGATAGGTATCGTCGGTATCGACGACCGGTTCGGAAAAAAGATCCGTAAGCGCATAGCGAATAACGCCGATTCGTTCCGGAACGGCGGTCGGCTCCGGCGTCGGCGTCGGCGTCGGTTCGGGTGTGGGAGAGAGGGTAGGCACCGGCGGCAGCGTCACCGCTTCCGAAACGGGCGCGACCGTCTGTATCGACACGGTTTCCGCTTCCGAAACGGGCGCTGCAGTCGTCAGCGGCGCCGGTACGGGCGAAGCGGGAGAGACGGCGTCGCCTTCCGGCTGACCGGACGGCAAACAGGCGGTACAGAATACAAATGCCGTAAGCAGAATACAGAGGACGGTTTTACGCATGTCAAAACACCTTTGATGTGCAGATTAAAATCAGTATAGCATGATACGACACGGTTGTCTACAGATCAGCCTTCGGTGCGCTCGACGGTAATATCTGCGCGGCAGCCGGGGAGCTGCGATTCGATCGCGGAGAGGATCTGTCCGGAGAGCGCTTCGTCCGTCATCGGGCAGGCGAACGGGACGGCGACGTCAAAGAGCAGCGTGCTGCCGTCGGGCGAGCGCGTCACGCGAAAATCGTGCATCGAGAGCGAGGGATCGATCCCGGAAAGGATCTTTGCCGTCTGTTCTTTCAGGCGCGCGCTGAGCGGATCGTCGGTGATGATCGGATCCATGTGGATCGTCACGTTTGCGCGGAACTGCTCGGACAGATACTTTTCCGCGTTGTCGATGACGTCGTGGATCTCACAGATATCGCCGTTTGCGGGAACCTCCGCGTGCAGCGAAACGAAGACGCGCCCGGGACCGTAATCGTGTACGATGACGTCGTGCACGCCGCCGATGCCCTCAAAGGACAGCGTCGCGCGTTCGATCGCTTCCGTAAAAGCGGGATCGGGACGCTTGCCCAGAAGCGGAGCGACCGTCTCGCGGACGGACTTCAATCCGGTATACAGAATGAACAGGGAGACGAGCAGTCCGCACCACGCGTCCGGACGCACCCATTCGGGCAGCTTCACAAAGTGTGTGACAAGCGCGGAGATGAGTACCGCGGTCGTCGCCGCCGTATCGCTGAGGCTGTCAAACGACACCGCATTCAGCGCAGGCGAACGGAATCGTTTCGCGAGCGCGCGGTTATAATAAAACATGTAGAGTTTCACGAGGATCGCGCCCGCCATGATGCACACGGAAGGCACAAAATGCTCCGTATAGGCAGGTTCTCCGCCGTGGAGGATGACGCCGAGCGCGTTACGGAACAGCGACCAGCCCATGAGCAGGATCGCGATCGAAACGAGCAGCCCCGCAACATACTCGATCCGTCCGTGACCGTACGGATGATCGCGGTCCGGCTTTTTCGCGGCGAGCCGGAAGCCGATCAGCGAAATGACCGAGGAGCCTGCGTCGCCGAGGTTGTTGAATGCGTCGGCGGTCAGCGAAACCGCGTGCGCAATGAGCCCGAATACGAGCTTCAGAGTAAACAGCACGAGATTCAGAAAGATCCCGAAGCAGCCGGAAAGCACGCCGTATGCGGCGCGTACGCGCTCCGGCGGATCGGACGGTTTTTCGCGGATCAGCAGCTTTGCAAGAAGACGAATCATAAATATAACCTCTTATTTCCGCATTATAGCATAAATAGACGCAGATAACAAATAAAAAAACACTTTTATTCACAGCGCCGTTATGCTATACTATGCTTGAAAAAAGAAACGGGAGGAAATCGAATGGAAGCAGTATTCGGCGCGTTATGGGTGCCGTGCCTGATTTTGAGCATCCTCGGGCTTGCGTTCCTGATCGCGGAGCTCTTCATGCCGGGCTTCGGCGTTTCCGGCATCTGCGGCGTTCTGTGCCTGATCGCTGTCTGCGTGATCCAGTTCTTAACCGCAAAACCGCTGACCGCAATCCTCGTGACAGCCGTTCTCGGCGCGATCCTGATTGCACTGGTCATTGTCTTTATGAAATCCATGAAGAAAGGACTGTTGTTCCGCTCGCCGATCGTTCTGAAGGACCGGATCGAAGCGGAGGCGGTGAAGCCCTCGTCCGGATCTCTGGAGCATCTGATCGGCAGGACCGGCAAAACGCTGACGCCGCTTCGTCCGAGCGGGATCGCCGTCATCGACGGACAGCGGTATTCGGTCGAGACGCAGGCGACCTTCATCGACCGTGACAGCGAGATCACGGTGCTGAAGGTGGACGGTACCAAGATCACGGTGCAATGAAGTATTGTAAAAAATGCGGCGTGCTGTACACGACGGACGTGTGCCCGAAGTGCGGCGTCATAAAGCCGGAGGCTTCCGAACCGCCGGATTCCGCACCGCCGAAAACCGTTCGCAGACAATGGATCGCGCTCGTCGTTGCGATCCCCGCAGCGATTCTGCTCATCACGGGCGTTTTGAAACTTTTGCAGCTATTAAAACAATAACAGGAGGAAACTTATGGAAATGTTCATTCCCTGGATCATCGGCGCGGCAGTCGTCGTGTTTCTGATCATCTTCTTCTCGTTCGTGCCGCTCGGTCTGTGGATCTCCGCAAGCGCGTCCGGCGTCAAGATCGGACTGTTCCAGCTCGTCGGCATGCGGATCCGCAAGGTCAACGCCGCGGACATCGTGAACCCGATGATCAAGGCAACCAAAGCGGGTCTCAAGATCCCGATGAACAAACTCGAAGCGCACTATCTTGCAAAGGGCGGCAAAATGAGCGGCAAGGCAAGCGTGAACCGCGTGGTCGACTCTCTGATCGCCGCGCAGCGCGCCGGCATTCCGCTGGACTTTGAGCGCTCCTGCGCGATCGACCTTGCAGGACGCGACGTTCTGAACGCGGTTCAGATGAGCGTCAACCCGAAGGTCATCGAAACCCCGATCATCGCGGCGGTCGCAATGGACGGCATCGAGCTTCGCGCAAAGGCGAAGGTCACGGTCCGTGCAAACATCGACCGTCTGGTCGGCGGCGCGGGCGAGGAAACGATCATCGCGCGTGTCGGCGAGGGCATCGTCACCACCGTCGGTTCGGCGTCCAGCCACAAGGAAGTTCTCGAGAATCCGGACTCCATCTCCCGCACCGTGCTTTCGAAGGGCCTTGACGCGGGCACCGCGTTCGAGATCCTTTCCATCGACATCGCAGACGTAGACGTCGGCAGAAACGTCGGCGCGCAGCTGCAGATCGACCAGGCGGAAGCCGACAAGCGCATCGCGCAGGCAAAGGCGGAGGAACGCCGCGCCATGGCAGTCGCGCAGGAGCAGGAGAACGTCGCAGAGGTCCAGCGCATGCGCGCCCGTGTCATCGAGGCGGAGGCAGAGGTCCCGCAGGCGATTTCCGCAGCATTAAGAGAGGGCAAGCTCGGCGTCATGGATTACTACAACATGAAGAACGTGATGTCCGACACCGAGATGCGCAACGCCATCGGCAAGTCGGCAGCCCCCGTAACGGATAAGAAAGGACATTAAACCATGCCTGTCTTTGCGCTCCTTCCGCTGATCGTCATAGGTATCGTCATTGCCGTGACGAGGAATGCTGCGGCAACTAAACAGAAAGAAGCGCAGGCACGTGCGGCGCGGGAGCGGCAGAACGCCGCCCCGGTCCCGCCGCTGCAGCAGACTCCGACGCCGGTAAGACCCTCCGTGCGGATTCCGACGCCCGCACAGGAAGGTCCGCGGTCGGAGGAGCGGGTGCGCCTTGAAGCGCGCGTGCAGCCGAAGACCGCGCAGAAAGCACAGAAGATGCACGCGGGACATGAGTTCTGCGCGCTGCGTCCCGACGATCCGAAGGCGCAGAACGGTGGACATCCGGAACATGACGATTGCGCCCTGCGTCCCGAAGAACGCAAAGGATCCGCATCCGCTGCAGCGATAACCGGCGGTACGCCGCTCAGCCTCGAGCCGGACGATATCGTCCGCGGGGTACTGTTTTCCGAGATTCTCGGCAAGCCGAAAGCATTGCGATAACCCGTGCGAAGAAGAAACATCTTCAACCTCTGCATACAGATCACCATACTGGCCGTACTCGCTTTCCTGTACGGCCTTTCGCTGTATGCCGACATGCCGCGCTACTGGGAGACGATCGCCGTTTCGGCGCTTCTGACCGTGCTGTTCGGCGCAGCGTGCATCCGCGTGATCCCCGTGCTGTCCTCGGCGGCGATGGGGGAGGAGGAGCAGCGCCTGAAGCGCGAGGGCGACCGAACGTTCCGGCGCTGCGGAACGCGCGAGCTGTTCAAGCTGTTCCTGCTCATTCTGGCGGTGCGGCTTCTGGAGTTTCCGCTGACCTACATCGTCCACTTCCGCCTGTTCGGATACACCGGGACGTTCTTTGAGATCCAGCGGCTCTGGCTCGACTTCTACCATCCGGAGGCGGCGTTCCCGCTTTACGGGTATCTGTCGTACATCTTCTGGATCTTCACGCTGAACTTCAACCACGCGCGCTTCCTCGGCTCGTATTTCTTCACGGCGCTCGCCGTGGTCGCGCTGTACTATCTGGTGCAGCAGGATTACGACCGCAAGACCGCGCGCCGCTCGGTCCGGTATTTTCTGCTGATGCCGTTTTCGCTCGTGCTGATGGCAACCGTGCCGGACGGACTCTTTCTGCTGTTTTCGATCCTCTGTCTGCTGTTCCTGAGAAAGCGCATGTTCCCGCTCGCAAACCTGTTCGCAATGCTTGCGGTTCTGACGAGCGCGCAGGGCGTGCTCCTGTTCTTCCCGATCGTCTTTGCCTATGTCTCGTATCTGATCGGCAACGCGCGGTTTGACCGCGAGCGGGGGAAGGGGTACGGCTGGAGACAGGCGGGTAACGTCCTTTCCATGCTGCTGATCCCCGTCGGCATCGTACTGGTGCTGCTGTACGCGCTACTGCGCTTCGGCGATCCGTACTCGCTCTATCGCGCGTCGGTCGGATCGAACATCGTCGGCATGAGCGATCTGTTCCGCTTTACGGACGCCGCCTTCGATCAGACGCTGATCGTCGGGAACCATTCCGGCGCGATCCTTGCGGGAACGTACCTGACGGAAGCGGTATATCTGGTTTTCGGAATTGTCATGCTGCTGCTTTCGGTGGACGCGATTCCGGGTTCGTATACGCTGCTGATGGCGGTGACGCTGCCGATGCTTGTCGCCGTGGGACGCACGTCGGACGCCGCCCGGATCATTACGATGACGGCGCCGTTCGGAATCGCGCTTGCCGTCCGGATCAGAAAGCGCTGGGTCGACGCAATCGTCACGCTGCTGCTTGCCGCGGGCTGGGTTGCATACTTCTTCGCATTCGTTGCGGGATATACGGGGGGGATCGAATGAGCCTTTTCAAGCTGTATCTGATGTTTCTGAAGATCGGTTCGCTGATGATCGGGGGCGGCTACTCCATGCTGCCGCTTTTGATCCGCGAGCTGGTCGAACGGAACGGGATCATCACGGAAGACGAACTGACCGACTATATGGCGGTTGCGCAGTGCACTCCGGGCGTCATCGCGGTCAACACCGCGACGTTCGTCGGCTATAAGGTGCGGAAGCTCATCGGCTCGATCGTGGCGACGCTCGGCGTCATCACGGTGCCGACGATCCTCATTATCCTGATCGCGGCGGTGCTGAAACCGCTGATGGAGTACGAGATCGTCGAGCACATCTTCGCGGGGATCCGCCTTGCGGTCTGCGCGCTCATCACGGCGTCGGTCTATAAGCTGTTCAGAAAGAGCGTTACGAACGTCACGACCTTCGTGCTCTTTCTCCTGGCGTTCCTGTTCGTGGCGGTCGGCGGCGTTTCGCCGGTGTTCATCGTGCTCGGCGCGGCGATCACGGGACTTGCGTGGGGAGGGCTCAAAAAATGCTGATGTATCTTCGGAACCTCCTGCTGCTGTTTCTCGAATTCTTCAAGACGGGACTCTTTGCGGTCGGCGGCGGGCTTGCCACCGTACCGTTCATCCGCGACATGGGCGCGGCATACGGCTGGATCACCGAGGCGGAGCTTGCCAACATCATCGCGATCGCGGAATCGACGCCGGGTCCGATCGGCGTCAACGCGGCGACGTACGTGGGGTATCATGTCGCGGGGATCCCCGGCGGCATCCTTGCCACGATCGGGCTGGTCACGCCGTCGGTCATCATCATCGTGCTGATCGCTAAGGCGATCAAAAAGTATTACAATTCCTACCTCGTCCAGAGCCTCTTCAAAGCGCTGCGTCCGGCGGCGATCGGACTCATCACGGCGGCGGGCTTTTCACTGCTGCTCGTGGCGATCGGCGTGAAAGCGAACTTCCTGCAGTTCCGCTTTTCTGCGGATCGGCTGACGCTTCTGAAGCTCGGCATCTACGGCGTGTTCCTGTTCTTCGCATTCTTCAAAAAGACCGCGAAGATCCACCCGCTGTTTTTCATCCTTGCGGGCGGCGCGCTCGGCGCGATCCTCTCGCTGTAGACCGGCTGTGCAAACCGGAAAAATCGGTATTGACATTCCGACGTTCGTTTTGTATAATAATCGGGCACGGGGATGTAGCTCAGCTGGTCAGAGCGCTGTGTTCACATCGCAGAGGTCTAGGGTTCGAGCCCCTACATCCCCACCAGTAAAACCTCTTTTGCCTTTCGGGACAAAAGAGGTTTTCTGCATTGATGCACGCAAAAGGATATGGTATAATCAGCGCAATCATACAAGCAGCGCGAGGGAAAACGTATGGATCATGAGATCGAAAACATTCTGTTACTGTTCTTCGACGATACGCCGGTCGCCGTTCAACGGATCGATACGAGCCTGGACGACGCGGATTTCAGAGCAACCTTTATCGTCGAAATGGCATCGGCAGGCAAGGTCGTATTGAAACTTGCCGATAACGATTTTACATTCCCCGAAAAGATCGCCGTCTGGCAGAGAACCGTGGAGGAGTATCGGAAACTCGGTTACTGCTGCCCGAGGATCTTCGGGAGCAAAGCGGGCGATTTCCCTATCGTGGATTACGAAGGACACAGATGCGCGGCGCATGCCGAAGAATTTGCGCCGTTCCATCCTGCCGAAGACCGCTTTTCGGAGGACTTCGGGCAGGACGAAGCGCTGTATGACCGGTATAAGCAGGACATCTGGCGGATGACGGCAAGGGTAGCGGCGCAGTATTTCGATTATACGGAGTATCCTTCGGCATACTGCCTGTTTGAAACATTCTGCCCCGGCGACAAGAGAGACGAAGTGCTTGACAATGCTATGGCATGGAAGGAATACGCGGATACGCTTCCGGAAGGATTCAGGGAACAGACGGAAAGGATCTGGCGCCTGTGGACAGAGAACAGAACCGCGCTCAAACCGGTTTATAAAACGCTTCCGACCTCCGTTTTTCAGGCCGATCTCAATGCGTCCAATATTCTGCTGGACGATGAGGGCAGATTCGTCGGCGTGTATGACTTCAATCTCTGCGGCAGGGACGTCTTTCTGAACTACCTGATGCGGGAAAGCAACGGCGTTTCCGGGATCTGTGAAGCGTTGAGGATCGCTTCCGCGTATTATCGGTTTTCGGATACCGAAAAGAATACGGCGCTGATGCTGTATCGCTGCCTGAAACCGCTGTGGTACACGAGAGTGGAGGACCTGAAAAAAGCAGGAACCGACACAAACGCGATTCAGGCCTGTCTGGACGAGTCGGAGTATGCGCTGACCGCGCCCATAGACTTTGCAAAGTATATGGGATAAGGGACAGGCCCGTCTGCAGCATGCTGCGTTTGTACGCTGTTTACACAGAGCATAAATCCTGTCGACGTCGATCGGCAGGGTTTATTTTTTGCGGACGTTCGTCAAATCCCTCCTGATCACAGCATAACCAAAACCGGATCGCCCGCAAGGGACGATCCGGTTTTGGTGCGATTGGCGGGATTTGAACCCGCAAGGTTTCCCCGACGGATTTTAAGTCC
>CAMPAN010000009.1 GCA_946631895.1 uncultured Clostridia bacterium | reverse complement strand
TTTCGGGATAGAAGCCGGGCATCTCGGCGGTCTCGCCGCCGATCAGCGCGCAGCCAGCCTGCACGCAGCCGTCGCAGACGCCCTTGACGATCTGCTCGATGCGCTCCGGAACGTTCTTTCCGCAGGCGATATAGTCCAGGAAGAACAGCGGTTTCGCGCCGCAGCAGATGATGTCGTTGACGCACATCGCAACGCAGTCAACGCCGACGGTGTCGTGCTTATCCATCAGAAAAGCCAGCTTCAGCTTGGTGCCGACGCCGTCGGTGCCGGAGACCAGGACCGGGCGGCGGATCCCCGTAAGATCCAGTTCAAACAGCCCGCCGAAGCCGCCCACGTCGGAGCAGACGCCCGGCGTGACCGTTTTGGCGATATGCCGTTTCATCAGTTCCACGGCGCGGTATCCGGCGGTGATGTCCACCCCGGCTGCCGCGTACGCTTCGGATTTGGAAAATTCGTTCATGCTTTATTCCTTTCCGTTCCAGCAGTAGGTACAGAGCTCGCATTCGGGCAGACCGATCGCCTCGATCACGCCGTCCAGCGACTGAAATTCCAGCGAGGAGAAATGGAAACGCTCGCAGATATTGGCGCGGAGCTTTTTCCCGCGCTCGGTGCTGCCGTCGGCGTATTCCGAAAGGAAGCGGAAGCCCTCTTCGCCCTCCAGCTCCAGGATCACTCTGCGGGCGATGAGCTCCAGATCCGACGTCGCCCGTGAGAAGTTCAGATACTTGCAGCCGAACATGATGGGCGGGCAGGCGGAGCGCATATGGACGGACCGGGCGCCGTTTTCGTAGAGAAATTCCACGGTCTCTCTCAGCTGCGTGCCGCGGACGATGGAATCGTCCACAAAGAGCAGATTCTTGTCCCGGATCAGCTCCGTGACGGGGATCTGCTTCATTTTGGCAATGGTATTCCGGTCCACCTGCGCGGGGGGCATAAAGCTGCGCGCCCAGGTCGGCGTGTACTTGATGAAAGCGCGGGCAAAGTGCTTGCCACTCTCGTTGGCATAGCCGATGGCGTGGGGCGTGCCGGAATCCGGAACGCCGCCGACGTAGTCGATCTGCTGCACGTCCGGCTTGTCCATGTCCGCCCGGGCGAGAATCGCGCCGTTGCGGTAGCGCATGGCTTCCACATTGACGCCTTCATAGGTGGACGTGGGGTAGCCGTAGTAGGACCAGAGGAACGCGCAGATGCGCTTCTCTTTGTCGGGCGCGCGAAGCTGTGTCAGCTTATCCGGGGTCAGCTCGACGATCTCGCCGGGTCCGAGCTCCTTCTCGAAAACGAATCCCAGCTTTTCATAAGCGAAGGACTCGAAGGAAACGGCGTAGCCGTCTTCGCGTTTTCCCACGGTAACGGGGAGCCGTCCGAGCCGGTCGCGGGCAGCGATCAGCGTGCCGTCCTCCTTCAGGATCAGGATGGACGCCGTGCCGTCGATGGATTTCTGAGCAAAGCGGATGCCCTCCGCAAAGTCCGTCTTCTGGTCGATCAGCGCCGCGATCAGCTCCACGGTGTTGACCTCGCCGCCGGTTTTGGCGTCGAAGTGACCGCCGGTGAAGGAGAGAAACTGGTCGATCAGCGAATCCGCGTTGTTTACGCGGCCGATCACGCAGATGGCGTAGGTGCCGTGACAGGAACGGATCAGCAGGGGCTGCGGCTCGCTGTCGCTGATGCAGCCGATCGCCGCGGTGCCCTTCATCTCTTCAAAGATGTGCTCGAAGCGGGTGCGGAAAGGCGCGTTTTCAATGCTGTGGATCTTGCGCTGCAGACCGATCTCCGGATCGTACGCCGCCATTCCGCCCCGGCGCGTGCCGAGGTGGGAATGGTAGTCCGTGCCGAAGAAAACGTCGGCCAGACAATCCTGTTTTGATGTAATGCCGAAAAAGCCTCCCATGTGGGAACCTCCTGAAATAATGGAATCGGTGCGCGGGGCAGAAAGCCCCTGCCGCCGCTTACGCAAAGAAGAGTTTGGAAAGCGTCATCGGATCGACGTACTTGCCGTCCTTGTACACGCGCATGTTGCCGGAAGCGATCTCGTCGATCAGCATGACCTTGCCTTCCGCGTCGTAACCGAACTCGAACTTGATGTCATAGAGCACCATGCCGCGCTTTGCCATCTCGTCCGCAACGATCTGCGTGATCTTCTGCGTCATGGACTTGATCTCGTCGTACTGCTCCGCGGTCATCACGCCGAGCACCACAAGACCGTCCTTGGTGACGAGCGGATCTCCCTTCGCGTCGTTTTTGAACGTGGTCTCCACGTATGCGGGCAGGTCTGCGCCTTCCTCGATGTATTCGCCGTAGCGGCGCAGGAAGCTGCCGACCGCCTTATGGCGGCAGATGACCTCAAGACCCTTGCCGAAGACCTTGGCGGGCAGGACCTCCATGGTGGTGTTCTTCAGATCCGCGGAGACGTAGTGCGTACGGATCCCCGCCGCGTTGACCTTCTCGAAGAAATAGATGGACATGCGCAGATTGACGTCGCCCACGCCGTCGATCGTCAGACCGACGCTGTTTTCGCCGGGATCAAAGACGCCGTCCTTGCCGGTGCAGTCGTCCTTGAATTTCAGCAGGTAGTTGCCGTTGGGCAGCGCATAGACGTTCTTGGTCTTGCCGGTATAAACGAGCTTGTTCTCCATAATGATATGCCCCTTTTCAATGGATTTCGATGAAAAATGCGGGTTAAGAATGAGAGAGTTCTGTCATAAGCTGCGCGTCCTGCTCCAGGATCGCGGCGGCTGCGGCTTCGCGTTTTTTCCGAAGCCGGCAGGCAAGCTCCGGATCCCCGACGGACAGGATCTCCGCCGCCAGCAGCGCGGCGTTCGCGCCGCCGTTGACCGCCACGGTCGCCACCGGAATGCCGGAAGGCATCTGCACGGTGGACAGCAGCGCGTCCATTCCGTCGAAGACGGGTCCCTTGCAGGGCACGCCGATGACCGGCAGCGTGGTGTTCGCGGCGATCGCGCCCGCCAGATGCGCCGCCATGCCGGCAAACGCGATCACGCAGGCAAAGCCGTTCTGCCGCGCGGCGCGGGCAAACGCCGCCGCTTCTTCGGGTGTGCGGTGTGCGGAATAAATGTGCGCTTCAAAGGGGATCTCCAGCTCGTTGAGCACGTCGATCGCCTTCTGCACCACGGGAAGATCGCTTTTGCTTCCCATGACGATTCCGATCTTCTTCATTGCGGCCCCTTTCCGTCAGATGCCCGCCTTGGTCTCGCAGTAGATGCACCGATAGACCTTGTTTTCGCGGTCCGTCAGCCGGAAGATATGCTTGAGCTCCTGCTCGGTGGACGTGATGCAGCGCGGGTTCTTGCAGGTCAGAACGTCGGTCAGCGTTTCGGGAAGCTCCATCTGCCGCTTCTCCACCAGCGCGCCGTTGCGGATGATGTTGACGGTGGCGCCGGGGTCCACGTACGCGATGACGTCCAGGTTCACGGGGATGTCGGCGTCGATCTTGATGATGTCTTTCTTGCCCATCTTGCGGCTCACAACGTTGCGGATGATCGCCACGGACAGGTCGGTTTCGTCGAGCTTGAGCAGGTGATAGAGCTTCATGCCCTGCCCTGCGGTGATGTGGTCGATGACCACGCCGTTCTGGATGGAATCAATGTTCATATGGTGCCTGCCTCCTTCAGAAGTTTCAGAATCAAAGCCATTCTCATGTATTTGCCGTTCAATACCTGCTTGAAATAGCAGGCTCTCGGATCGTCGTCGATGGCGACGCTGATCTCGTTGACGCGGGGCAGTGGATGCAGAATGGCAAGATCGGGCTTCGCGTTCTTCAGCTTGTCCGGGGTCAGGATGTAGCTGTCCTTCAGGCGGAGATAATCTTCCTCATTGAAGAAGCGCTCGCGCTGGACCCTGGTCATATAAAGGATGTCGAGCTCGGGTATGACCGCCTCGAGATCGGTCGTCTGGGTGTAGGGAATGTTGAACTTTTTCAGGCTGCCCTTCTTCACGTAGGAGGGTACCTTGAGCTCCTCGGGCGAGATCAGCACAAACCGGTTGCCGTTATAGCGGGACATGGCGTTGATCAGGGAATGCACCGTGCGCCCAAACTTCAGGTCGCCGCAAAGACCGATGGTCAGCCCTTCAAAGCGGCGCTTTTCGCGCCAGATGGTGAGAAGGTCCGCCAGCGTCTGCGTGGGATGGCAGTGACCGCCGTCGCCCGCGTTAATCACGGGGATCGTGGCGTTGGTCGCCGCCACATACGCCGCGCCCTCCTTGGGGTGGCGCATGGCGATAATGTCCGCATAGCAGGAAACGGTTTTTGCCGTGTCCGCCACGCTCTCGCCCTTGGCTGCCGAGGACGACATGGCGCTGGACACGGAGATCACGTGTCCGCCCAGCTCGTACATCGCCGCTTCAAAGCTCATGCGGGTGCGGGTCGACGGCTCAAAGAACAGGGTCGCCAGCTTCTTGCGGTCACACGCGTGCGCATACTTGTCGGGGTCGGCGATGATGTCCTCCGCCGTTGCGATGAGCTCCTCCAGTTCCTGAGTGCTCAGATCCAGAATGTCGATGATGCTTCGTTTCATTTGTTACCTCCGATCCAGCTTTCATCCGATGGGTTATCGCGGAAGGCGATCAGCCGTTCCACGTCTTCTGCTTTGATATAGTGTTCTTCGGCGGCGACCGCGACGATACGGTCGAAATCCGTCAGCGAATGGTTCTCGACCTGCGCTTCTGAAAGCCGCTCCAGACCTTTTTTCATGCCGTAGGTGAAGATGGATACGACGCCGAGGACCTCTGCGCCCGCGTCCCGCAGCGCTTCGACGACCTCGATGACGGATCCGCCGGTGGAGATCAGATCCTCCACCACGACGACCTTCTGTCCGGGCTCCAGCCGTCCCTCGATGCGGTTCTGACGGCCGTGATCCTTGTTTCCGCCGCGGACGTAGCCCATCGGCAGACCCAGAAGATGCCCGACAATGGCGGCGTGCGCGATGCCGGCGGTGGACGTGCCCATCAAAACCTCGACCTCCGGATAGTACGTCCGGACAAGCTCAGCAAGCCCGTTTTCCACGTCGCTGCGGACCGCGGGCGCCGTGAGCGTCAGACGGTTGTCGCAGTAGATGGGGCTCTTGATCCCGCTCGCCCAAAGGAAGGGCTCCTCCGGACGGAAGAAGACCGCGCGGATGGACAGCAGGTCCTTTGCAATCAGCGTTGACAGTTCCATGCCTTTCGTTTCCTTTCTCAATCTATAAACTCTGCGCAGCAGCGCGCATACGCGGCTGCGGGATCGGCTGCGGCGGTGATCGGACGCCCCACGACGATGTAGTCCGCACCTTCGAGCTTTGCCTGCGCGGGCGTCATGATCCGCTTCTGATCGCCCTTCTCCCCGTCGGCAAACCGGATGCCCGGGGTGACGGTCAGAAAACCGGAACCGCAGCGGCGGTGGACCTTTCCGGCTTCCAGCGGTGAGCAGACCACGCCGTCCAGTCCTGCGTTCTTTGCGTTTTCGGCGTAAGCGAGGACCACCTCGTCCATCGGACGGTCGATCAGAAGCTCGCGTTCCAAAGCGGTCTGATCGGTCGAGGTAAGCTGCGTGACGGCGATCAGAAGCGGCCGTGTGCCGTCTGGGCGCGTCAGCCCTTCCAGCGCGGCGCGCATCATCTCCGCCGTTCCCGCGGCGTGGAGGTTCACGATATCCGCGTCCAGTCCGGACAGCACCGCCATCGCTTTTTTGACGGTGTTCGGGATGTCATGCAGCTTCAGGTCCAGAAAGATCTTGTGCCCGCGCGCCTTGATCTCGCGCACGACGGACGGACCCTCGGCATAGAAGAGCTCCATGCCGATCTTCACGAAGGGTTTCCGTTCGGGAAAGCGGTCCAGAAAGGTCAGGGTTTGCGCCGCGGTCGGAAAATCGCAGGCGATGATGACGTCTTTTCCCATGTTATGCTCCTCTCAGTTCACGAAGATTGCGAATGCCGTACCGGTCCATTGCTTCCGGTAAAGCCTCGATGATCTTTTTGCACGCCAGCGGGTCGACCAGGTTCGCCGCGCCAACCTCGACGGCGGCGGCGCCTGCCGTCAGCATTTCCAGCACGTCCTCGGCGCAGGAGATCCCGCCCATACCGACGACCGGGATCTTCACCGCGTGTGCGACCTGCCACACCATGCGCAGGGCGACCGGAAAGACCGCGGGACCCGAAAGCCCGCCGGTGATGTTGGCAAGAACGGGCTTGCGTGTTAAGAGGTCGATCCGCATGCCCAGAAGGGTATTGATCAGGCTGATCCCGTCCGCGCCCGCCTGCTCGCATGCCTTTGCGATCGTCACAATGTCCGTTACGTTCGGCGTCAGCTTGATGATGACGGGCTTGGTCGTCACCGCCTTGACCGCACGCACTACAGCCGCCGCCTGTTCGGGATCGGTGCCGAAGCTCATGCCGCCGCCGTGGACGTTGGGGCAGGAAATATTGACCTCCAGCCAGCCCACCTGCGGCTGCGCGTCCAGCTTTGCGCTGACCTCCGCGTATTCCGCAACGGAAAATCCGCTGACGTTTGCCATGACCGGCTTATGAAATACGCTCGCGAGTCTCGGAAGTTCCGTGTCGATGACCCGGTCCACGCCGGGGTTCTGCAGCCCGACGGCGTTCAGCATGCCCGCGGGGCAGTCAGCAATCCGCGGCGTCGGATTGCCGAAGCGCGGTTCCTTTGTGGTCCCCTTAAAGGAGAACGTACCTAAAATATTGATGTCGTACAGCTCGGCAAACTCCCAGCCGTACCCGAACGTGCCGGACGCCGGGATGACGGGGTTGTCCAGCTCGACGCCGCAGAGATCGACGCTCAGTCTTCCCATACGATCTCCTCCTTTTCCAGCACGGGTCCCTCTTTGCAGATGCGCTTGTATCCGGCGACCGTTTTGCAGGAGCAGCCCATGCACGCGCCGAAGCCGCAGCCCATGCGCTTTTCAAAGCTGAACGAACCGCCGGTTTTGATCCTGCGGTATACGGCGCGCAGCATCGGCTCCGGTCCGCATGTGTAAACGTGGGTATAATCCCCCGGCAGCGCGTCGGTGACGAAGCCCCGGATCCCGTAAGAACCGTCCGCCGTGGTCACGGCGACCGTGCAGCCGAGCGCCCGGAACTGCTCTTCATAGAAGATCTCCGCGGCGGTGTTGAAGCCGAGGACCGCAAAGACGGACTTTCCTTCGGCGCGCAGGCGCTTTGCCAGCAGATACAGCGGCGGCACGCCGACGCCTCCGCCGATCAGAAGCGGTCTGTTCCCGGAAAGCGCCGTGTCGTAGCCGTTGCCGAGACCCGTCAGCACCGGGATCGTCTGCCCCGGCGTCATGCCGCGCAGAAGCGCCGTGCCGCGACCGACGACCTTATAGATCAGCGTCAGCGCGTCCCCCTCGAGATCGCAGACGGAGAGCGGTCTCCGAAGATACAGCCCGTCCAGCTTTAGGTTGACAAACTGTCCCGGTCGGGTGATCGCCGACGTATCGCCCGTGAGCCGGATCTCATATACGTTGTCCGTCAGGCGCTTCTGCGCCGCGACGGTGAAGATCACATCGTTCATATCGCGCCGTCCTCCGCCGTGTAGACCGGCTTGCCGTTGCAGACGGTCATCAGGCACCTGCCGCGAACCGTCATGCCGGCGAACGGCGTCGCGCGGCCTTTGCTCAAAAAGGTATCCGGATCAACGGTATACGCCGCGTCCAGATCCCAGACCGCGTAATCGTTCTCCGCAAGCGAGATCCCGAAGCGCTCTCTCGGGCGGTATGCGAGCAGATCGACGAGCTTTTCCAAGGGAAGCACACCCGGAACGACCAGCCTGGTATAGAGCACCGGGAATGCGGTTTCCAGCCCGACGATCCCGAATGCGCTTCCGCGCAGACCCTTTGCCTTTTCTTCGGCGCTGTGCGGCGCGTGATCGGTGGCGATCATGTCGATCGTGCCGTCCAGAAGTCCCTCGATCAGCGCTTCGCGGTCCTCGGGACTCCGCAGCGGCGGATTCATCTTGAAACGTCCGTCCTCTTTGAGATCGGTTTCGTCCAGCACCAGATAGTGCGGCGCGGTCTCGCAGCTCACGTCCAGTCCTTCCCGCTTCGCCTGCCGGATCAGCGCCACGCTCTCCTTTGTCGAGATATGGCAGACGTGATAGGCGCAGCCGGTCTCACGGACCAGATCGAGGTCCCGGCGGATCTGTCCCCACTCGCTCTCGGAGCAGATGCCCGCATGACCGTTGGCGCGGGCGTACGCGCCGTCGTGGATATAGCCGCCGTGCAGAAGGCGGTTGTCCTCGCAATGCGCGGCGATCAGCTTGTGAAGCCGCTTTGCCTCCCGCATCGCCTCGCGCATCAGATCGTCGTTCTGCACGCCTCTTCCGTCGTCGGAGAAGGCGACGACCCGCGGCGCCAAACCCTCAAGATCGGCAAGCTGTTCGCCCCGCTCGCCCACGCTGATCGCGCCGTACGGGCAAACAGGGACGCGCGCCTGTGCGGCGATCATCGCTTCCTGCATCGCCAGATGCTCGAGGTTGTCCGGCACGGGGTTCAGATTCGGCATCGCGCATACGGCGGTATAGCCGCCTCTTGCGGCAGCCGCGGTGCCGCTTGCGATCGTTTCTTTATAAGAAAAACCCGGCTCGCGAAGATGTACGTGTACATCGCAGAAGCCGGGTATGATCGTGCAGTGATCGGAAGGAGGCAGTATGCCCGCTTTCGCAAGGGGGGCGCGTCCCTTGGCGTTCCGGAGAAATGTGCCGATATAACGGTTCTCTGCCATGGTTTGTCCTCCCGTGCCCATAGGGGTTCGATTTCCAATTAACATTTCTACTCTACCACAATCCGACAGGTCCTGTCAACCCCCGAGGCGCGCAATATAATTGCGGATCGTGCCCTGTTTGCCGCAGTTTCGACGGTTTTACACCGTATCGAAGCAGCGTCCCTTTGCAGTCGGTCAAAATGCGGGAAAACATCTTGCTTTTTCCGGTCGAATAGGCTATGATCGGGTGTATAGTGAATTTGTACGCTGTATTCTTTCGACACAAGGAGAAACAACCATGGTGCTTTCCGATCTGACGTTACGTTCCTTCTTTGAGCTTCTCGGTTCCGATGCGGCAGCTCCCGGCGGCGGCTCCGCTGCCGCCATGACGGGCTCTTTGGGCTCTGCACTTGCCGAAATGGTCGGCAATCTGTCCCTCGACCGCCCGCAGTACGCGGCTTTCTCGGAGGAAATCCGTATCTGCAAGGAACGATGCTCCGCGCTGCGCGCAGCGTTTCTCGACGCAATGGAGCGCGACGCCGACGCATTCCACCGGTTCACGGCGGCGCTGAATCTGCCCAAAGGGACGGCGGAGGAAAAAGCCGCCCGCACCGCCGCGATCCAGAACGCGCTGATCCTTTGCATCGAATCGCCGCTGCACACGATGGAGCTTTCCCTCGACGCCGCGAAGATGATCGAGCGCATGCCGGGAAAGACCAATATGAACGCCGTCAGCGACCTCGGCGTCGCAGTCATGATGCTGGAATCGACCGTCCGCAGCGCCTGGCTGAATGTGCTGATCAACCTCGGCTACCTCAAGGACGGCGACAGAGCCGCACTCTACCGCCACAGAGGCGAACAGCTGCTCAAAGATACGCTTGCCTGCACCGGCGCGGTTTACGA
Source organism: uncultured Clostridia bacterium (assembly GCA_946631895.1). Lineage (GTDB taxonomy): Bacteria > Bacillota > Clostridia > Christensenellales > CAG-138 > UBA3792. The sequence continues at coordinate 27,646 of CAMPAN010000009.1, read as the reverse complement.
ACAGGTGCTCGGCATGCTCTGATCCGCGCGCCGAAAACTCCCGGAAATCGCCCGCACGGCAGGGGAGCGGCGTCTCCGAATGCCGGATGCACCGCACGAACAGCCCCCGCGGGATCGTTTACGGCGAATAACCGCATTATGAAACAGCAAAGCCCGAAGCGCACACGCTTCGGGCTTACTTGTTTATATCGCATCCGGTTTGCGGCTATCCGGCGTTCCGATGCCGCAGATGCCTGTTATCGCATCGGCGTTTTCAAAAACGAAGGTCTCCGTTCCCGTGTGTTCGTACCGTTCCGCCTCTCAGTTCGGATGTACCGTTTTATAGGCCCGCGCTGCCTCGGAATAGGCATAGATCGCCGCCATCGCGTTCTGCGAAGCGTCATCCGCGCAGGCGTCAAGTATGGTCTTCACATAGGACAGCGCGGAAATCTTCACCGTCATTGTGCCGCTGTCCGTTGTGATCACGAGCTCGAACACCTTACTCAGTTGATGCGCGGCAATGTCTTTGATCTCAACCGTATACCGGCTGCCGGACTTTGCCGCAACGACCGGCGTGCCGTCCGACGTCTCCGCCGTGAATGCGCCGGAATATCCTTTCGGCACCCTGAACTGCATGCGGATTGCCGTTGCGGAATCGAATACCGCGGCAAATGAGAATCCGGTGACGTCCGCACCGTCTGCGGTCGGTTCGATCGCATAGCCGGTCAATGCTGTCTTGATCGCACCGATGTCATAGCTGCCCGTATAGGACAGATCCATCTCCGCGTAATCCTCGCCGATCGTCCAGTTCCGTGCTGCCGACAGGAAGATCTGCATATAGTGACCGTAATCCGCAAGCGCGTGAACGAGGTCGATCGTCTGTTCGTCATAGGCGTTCGGATCCTCTGCAAGCGCGTCGTCGAACCCTGTGAAGTAGTCGCGGATCGCGTAAGTATCCTTGATCGTTTTTTCTTCGTCGTTCACAAAATAGTGGAACGTCGCCGTGATCGGCTCCGCCATCTGGACCGAATTGACATACGCGGTGAAGCAGTAATACGTCGCTTTTCTGTTCATCGCGGTCGGATCGTAATCGTCGCGCGCGGTGACCGTTCCGTGCGGGATCTCGAACGTCATGTAGCTTGCCGACCAGTCCACGCCGTCGATCGCAGGAAGCTCCATATAGAAGTTCACGCCGATCTGCCCGGACAGGACGAGACTGTGCGTGGCAAACTTCGGTTCAGGCGCGCCGAGGATTTCAAACGTGCCGGTCGCCGTACCGGTGTAGTTGATTTCGTTGCCCGTGACGATGATCGTTGCCGTACCGATCTCGGTGTTGTTCTCGAACGTCACCGAATACTCGGCGGCCGGAATCGGCGCGTCGCCGAGGCTGACCGTGACTTGGGGCGTCAGCGGTTCGCCCGTGTAAACCATATCCTCCGCGGTGACGATCGCGCCTTCGAGCGACGCTTTCCCGATCGTGAAGGTGATCGTCCGGTCCTCGTCCGTTGTAATATCCTCTGTGATCCACTCGACCGGAACCGTGCCGTTTTCGTCCGGTTCGCCCGGCACCGCCTGCGGTTCCGTTTCGCCGATCTTCCAGACGTAGCCGTCCGCGATATGCGCCGTGACCGTATAGACGCCGGCGTTCGTCGCAGTTGCATTGCCTTCGCCGTCGATCTCAACTCCGCTGCCGTCCGGCGCGATCAGGGTGTAGAACGGGCTTGCCCCCACGCCGATCTGCGGTTCGCCGCGATAGGTCAGCGTATCGCCCTCCGGCGGCACGATCCTGTCCGTGAATTTGTAGACAAAGACCGATTCCGGACTGTCGTTCAGTTTGTTTTTCCACGCATATGCGCGAATGACGAATTCACCCTGTTCGTTGACCATGTCCGGCGTAATATGGATGGGTTCTTCATACTCATGCGTCTCCGTCAGACCCGGAGTCAATCCGTTCGTCGTATACCAGATGGCGCCGCCTTCCGTTTCAGTGGAAAGGATGACGTCGATCGCCGCCGGGTATGTGCCGGACGGCACGGAAGCGACCGGCGCCGCGCAGTGATCCGCTTCCTTCACAATGATCTGCACGGAGAACGTCGTATCGATCCCGTTGCTGTCGACGCCGAACGGCAGGCTCAGATGCCCCTCCGCCGTGCAGACGATCTCGTCCAGCGTTGCGGGGTACGGATCCGGATCCGGCTCGATGCTGTTCCATATAACGGATGCTTCAGTGAAGCTCCCGTCATCGACCGTGATCGGAAGCACTTGCGGTAAATACTCGTACTTTACGACATCGCGGCTCGATCCGTGCGGAGCCTCATACATACCCGACGGCCTCTCGTAATCGATCAGCTTTACCGGCCCGGATTCCGTTTTCGGGAATGCCAGCGTCGCCGTGGTTCCCGCGTCGTTGACGATATCCGCGCTGCGTCCGTTGATCAGGACCACCGCATCCTCCGTGAGCTGGTAATTTCCGTTCACAAAGAAATCCTCCGGCTCATACAGATCGTATCTCAATACGCGCATCGGTTCGGAGCGCACGAGAAAATCGACCTTCGCCGTATACACGGTATTGTAGTTGTATACCAAAATGTTGTTTCCGTTCTCATCGCGGATCCTGGTCCCGCTCGGCGACATGATCAGGCGGAAGAACGAAACTCCGTCATAAACCGGACACACCTCGTATGTCTTGCCGCAGGTGACCATCACCTGTTTGATCGCACAATCCGTGCGTTCCGCAGCGGTCGGCGTCCAGTCGTCGGCTCCGTTCTGCGGCCCGACCGTGATCTCGACGCGCGAGATAAGCGGCACATACCGGCAGGTGAGCGACGCTGTATCCGGCGCGTTCGTTCCGACGTGCAGGATGATCCGCCCCGTTCCGTCGCCCGGGCTCTGCACTTCGATATCTTTTCCGTCGAATGCTTCGACCCAGGAATCCCATCCGTCAAACGCCATGTTGTCGATCGAAGACGGATAGATCGTGATGGAATGTCCCTTCAGCAGGCGAACGACTCTGTCCTCCGCCGCTTTGGTCGGTTCCGTGCGGTTCTTGTTCCATTGCTCGATCGTGAGCGTGAACACGCTGCTGAGATCCGGCTCAAATTCTTCGCTCTCATAATCCGTTTCCGGGAAGGTGAGTTCGACGGTCACATCGCGCGTCGTCGGATCCAGCGAATACGTATACGTGACGCCGGACGTATAACTGTACGTCACGGCCAGATCATCCTCGAACAGCATCGCCCGTTCCTCCGGAATGGTGATGACTGCGGAATAGACCGTGTGGTTACATGCGGGAATATCTCTGTCCCAAAGGATCTTCGAGCCGTCCTCCGTATGGAGATACCACTCTCCCGCATACAGATGACCGGTTCCGTTCCAGACCGCGTTGAACCAATACGGAAGCGGTTCGCCCGCCGTCGGATTGTCCTCCGCATATCCGTCCTTGTCCTTCAGGCGGATATCGATCTCCCCGATCCTTTCGCCGTAGCTTGCCGTACAGGTGAGCTCGTAGTCCATCGGGAAATCGCCCTTTCCCGCCTCCGGCATTACAAACGTGACGTCCGTCTGCTTTTGCTGTTCGGGATCCGGGATCAGCTTGTTGGTGACGTATCTGCCCGACTGGGTCTGAATATTCCACTTCAGGAAGAACGTTCCGGACGGAACGTCGGCATGCAGCGCAACGGTCTCGCCGCTTGCATACTGCGCGGTCTCGATCTTTTCCTCGACGCCCGATTCCCCGTCGATCTGCGTGATCACCATGACCGGCTGTTTTCCGCTCAGCAGCTTGACCTGATACACGGTCGTCTGGCTGTTGCGGTCATACCATCTTGCATAGGTGCGGATATAGTAGCTTGTGAACGCTTCGCCTTCGTTGAGCGGAAGATCGATCCAACCGCGGAAGAGCTCCCAGTCGCCGCCGTTCAGGGAATAATAGATCGCTTCGCCGTCAAGCTCCGGCACGTCGAGGATCAGGCGCTGCTCGCCCTCAAGATCCACGACGGCGGAGGTGTTGATCCGCTCCCGATGCGTGCCCTCCCCGTCGGTAACCGTATAGTATGCGCCAGGAACGTCGATATGATCGGGCAGCGAGATCTTGTATTCCCTGTTGCGCTCGTCGAACACCTCGCCGTTATAGAAGCTGTCCGCGGCGCGCTGCCATGCGATATCCACCTCCGGATAGTGGTTTGAGATAATCTTTCCTGCATTCGCCGCAAACGTGCCGGTCCAGATCATGTTGGAATAATCCGAGCAGGAAACGTGCGTATGCGCATAATCCCAGTCCGTATAGTTCAGAATCCGTTCCAGTAGCGTCGGGAAGTTATTGCGCAGCTTGCGGACGTCGTCCTCGTCGAGATATTGGAATGCCCCGGTCGCTTTCAATCGATCCCAGATGAAGTTGATATAGGACTGTTTTGTTGCGCCGGACAGCGTATGCCAATCGCCGATCACGTCGTCCCAGATCTCGATCATGCCGTATTCATACGATTTCAACGGAACATACGAGATCGTGCTCGCCATCCGCGACGCTTTGTTGATGAACTGCTGCATGCGCGATTCGTCCATGCCGAAAACGAGAGCACAGGTCTCGCGGAGCGCCTGCTGCATGGTGTTGTAGGTTACACCGTTGATCTGGACTTTTTCAACCGCCCACAAGTCTCTGGACGTAAGGCTTGCGCTCTGGAAAACCGACAGGAAGGAACGGATGAACCATTCCTCGTTCGGTTCGTAAGAGCCCGCCTCCTCGAACATCGGATCCGAGATAAAGTTCATCTCCGTCAGATGGAAATAATCGTCGAACACGATATCGGAATCCATCGACCTGAGCTGCGGGAGCATCTGTTCGCGCAGGGCTTCGTAAGCGCTCGTCTTGGTCTCGATCGGATCGTTGTCCTCTCGCCTTGTCACGGTCGTGATCCCGCTGAAGCTCCCGGCGCGGGTAGCCGATCCGGTGATCTTATACACTTCGCCTGTCGCCGTGCCCGGAACATAGTGATCCACGCCGTAGCGTTTGAAGCCCATCTCGGTCGGTCCCACCAGCGGAACGATATCCGCGTAGTTGATGACGTTATGGATGCAGTAATAATCGCGGGGGTTTGAAAGCGCCTCCGCCTTGTCCGTGCCGCCCTGCGGCGCTTCGATGCAGTATGCAAAGACCTGATTGTTATAAAGGTCCTGATACCCTCCGCAGCAGTATTCCTCCACAAGCCGCTTCGACGTGATGTTCGCGGTCGCGCCCGCACGGGAAAAGCCCATGACCCAGAATTTGATCCTGCCCTCGTTCAGCGCGCCGCGCAGGTCGTACCGGTCAAGATAGGTTTCGATCTCCTGCTTCGCCTGATCGGCGGCTTCGGAAAAGCCCTGCGCCTCGCCGTCGCGCTCCGCGCCGGAGCCGAGCGTCATATTGCTTGCCCATTCGGCTTCGTACCCGCCGCCGCGAACGACGACCGGAATCAGAATATAGCCGGTTTCATTGCCGTTTCGGTCTTTCAGCTTCTTGGATCCGATCGCAACGCCGATCGTGTCCGTGCCGGGCTTCTGAAGATTGTATGCGTTGACGTATACGTTCTCCTCCGGTACGCCGATGTCCGTCATGAGCTGACGGATCGCAGCGTGCTTGTACGGATAGTCCATGTTCTGCAGATACATGCCTGCCTGCGCCATCGCCGTCGACATCGTGGCAAGATGCGCGTTGTATTTCGCCGGCGACGCGTCGAAATACCCGTCGGAATAATAAAACACGGCGGTATTGTTCGCGGTCGGATCTTCGATGGACTGATACCGGTAGTATCCGCGATAGAGATCGTACGACCTGCCGGATTCGCCTTCGACCGTATAGTCCGGAACCGGCGTCTTTGCCGCGGCGGTCGCTTCCTCCGCGCTGATCCGGATCGGCGTCAGCGGCGTATAGGACGTGCCGACCGTACCGTCGGAATACCCGTCCTTCACAAGATAGATCTTGCGCTGGTCCGGCGCTGAATTGAATGTAAAGTGATACCCGCTTACGTCGCTTTCAAGGAAGCGGATGCAGTCCGTCGTCTTGACCGTATCGCCGGCCTCGCCCTCCGTGACCATCTGATAGGAGCTCGGCATATCCCGGTATTGCAGGCAGACGTAAGCGCCCTTGGTCAGCACGAAATTTGCGCGCGCGCCGTTCTCCAGATACAGATTGCCGGATCGGTTCCCCGCGATCTGCGTGCTGCCGGTCACCGCAAAGCCCTTTTCGACGTCGGATTCCACGTAAACGCCGCCGCCTTCGTTCCGGGACTCGTTGCCGCCGATGCTGCAGCTGTTGATCGCGTCGCTGTTGTTGCAGATATAGACGCCCCCGCCGCAATGGAACGCATAGTTATCCCGGATGTCGCAGTCCGAAAGCGTGATCTTTTTATCGTCGCAGAAGACGCCGCCGCCGTTGTACGCGAGATTGTCTGCGATGATCAACCCGCTCACGGTCACTTCGTCGTTGTTGACGTAAACCCCGCCGCCGTCCTGATTCTTGCCGCCGCCCGTACGGTTGTACGAAATGTAGGAGCCCCTGTCGCCCTTCAGCGTGATGGTCGCGCCGCCCAGGTAGACGCCGCCGCCGTTGCTGTAGCAGTAATTGCTCTCGATGTGCGACTGATTCATCTCCATATAGAATTTATTGTGGTTGGATTGATACAGACCGCCGCCGGAATTGTATGCGTAACAGCCGGTGATCGTCGAACGGTTCATGATCACCGTGCCCGCTTCGTTGATACCGCCGTGCACCCAGATACCGCCGCCGTAGCCGTCGGTGCCTCCGCTCTGCTCGGACCGGCAGCCCGCGATCGTGACGTCGTTCAGCGTCAGCTCGCAGTTGCTTTTCACGTCGATCCCGCCGCCTCCGTTGGTGCTGTATCCGCCCGCGATCACGCCGCCCCGGAAGGTTTTTTGAACGTCTGCTTTGCCTTCGTGTCTCCAGTCGTGATACACGCCGACCGCATGCTCGACGTTTCGCTCGTCGCTCGTGCTGTAGCCGTTGATCGTCAGCTTTGCGTCGGACCCGACCCAGATGACCTCGCCGTCGCTTTCGGCTTCCGTCAATCCGCGGTTGTAAAGATGCCCGTGCATGTTCAGCGTCGCCCACGCCTTGCTCGGGATGCACAGCCGCGCGTTGTCCCAGTCCGCAAGCATGTCGACGGTGAAGGAACGGTCGGAAAGCTCCTTCACATAATTTGCAAGCTCGGAGACGGACGTATAATACTTGGTGCCCCCGTTGAGCACCGAAACCTTGCCGATATATGCGTCGGAATCCGCCGTCGCCGTAACCGGCAGCAGTCCGATCGCCATGCACATAATAAGCAGCCATGCCGTCAGTTTTCGTTTCATTTCCGTTCCTCCTGAGTCTGGGATCCGAACCGCATGTTTATCTGTGTCGATAATAAGCAATCCTGGTTTTTGTGTCAAAGCATATTTTTCCTCTGCGTGCGCCTTGGCGTCCGATCATGCGGCGTCCGTCAGCTTCAGCGTTCGGACCTTCTTCAGCGCGATCGCGTTGACGATGACCGTGAATACGATCGTCATCAATGCACCGACGATCCATGCGACGATCGACGGACGGCGATCGAACTGTACGAAGCTCTGTTCCAGCGAACATACGATCTTGTAGCCGATGCCCGTGCCGAGCCCGATGCCGAGCAGAATGCCCGCTGCGGTCGTGACGACCGTTTCACGCAGAACGTAGCCAACGGTCTCCCGGACCGTAAAGCCGTTGATGCGCATGATCGTCAGCTCCGGCAGTTTCTGCATGATATAGATATTGGTGAGGTTCATCAGCACGACGCCCGCCATGACCGCCGCCATGAAGATAAACAGCAACACGACCATGTTCATGACGCCGGTTGCCGTTTCAAACAGCGGTTTGAAGGAATCGGAGCGTTCGTAGCTCTCATACCCCTCGACCGTACCGAGCTTTTCAAGCAAAGGATCGAGCTCTGTGCCGTCAAGGCGGACGAGGAACGCGTTCGTTTCCGGATCGCGTCCGAACAGATTCCGGAAGCAGTTGTCGCTCATATACGTCTCTCTGCCGATATAAGTGTTGAAGATGCCTGCGACGGTTGTTTGCACCGTCTCCGTGCCGTTCAGAGAGATCTCAACCGGATCGCCGACCTTGATGTGATAGTTCTCGGAAAACCGTCTCGAGACCAGAATGCCTTCATCGGTCGGCGGGATCGGCTCGTCGGTTTTGGCGTCGGCAAGCAGGTTCATTTCGCCGACCTCCGCAGGATCTCCGACGTACAGCTCCAGCATGTCGAGATCCGTGATGTGCACGGTGACGTTCTTTTTGAGAACGGGACAGCCCTTTGCGCCCGCATCCTTGAGGATCCGCGCGACGGCGTCCGGCGCATCGGCGTTCGTTTCGGGATCAAGCGACACCATGCCGTCGTAACGGATGATCTTGTTGAGCTGCAGCTCCAGCGAATTGCTGACCGCGTTTCGGATCGTAATGCCGATGACGACCAGCGCGCAGCAGCCCGCGACGCTCACGACCGTGACGAGCACGCGGCGGAAATCCGTCCGGATATTCAAAAGGATCAGACGCGAATAGAGCGACAACGCGGATTTTTTGCCGGACGCCGCCTTGTTCCTGCCCTTCGGAACCGCCTGCTGCATCAGCCTGATCGCCGGTGTGCGTAGCAGCTTCGCGCATGCAAACCAAATGGAGAAGAACGCCAAAAGGATACCCGCCAAAAACACGATCACCGTCGGAAGCGCAACCATTGCAGGCTTCTTAAGATTGTAATCAAAATAAAGATTATAGCCGTTCGTGATAAAGCCCTGGATCCCGAATCGCGCGATCAGCAGACCGATCACGCATCCGAGCAGTGTCGCCGAGATCCCGAACAACAGGTATTTTGCGAAGATCTCACGGTTGAAAAAGCCGAGCGCTTTTGTCGTCCCGATCTGTCTGCGCTGTTCGTCGACCATCTTGCTGACGGTTGCGTAGATGACGAGCGCGCCGACCAGAACGAACAGGAGCGCAAAGGTCATCTCCATGCTCTTCAGATTATTTGCAGCGGTCCCGAGCTGCACAAAGCCGACGTTTCCGAAACCGTCGGTCACGATCCACTTGCACGGACCGAGCGCTTCAATGCGCTTCTGCGCCGTTTGGAGCGCTTCCCTGCCTTCGTTGTACTGTTTGAGTCCGTCCGCGTATTGCCGTTCGGCATCCTCAAGCTTTGCGCGGGCGTCGTCAAGCGCCCTGCGGCCGTTTTCAAGATCGATCAATCCCTGCGCATATTGCGTTTCTCCGTCGTTGTACTGCGAAAGACCGTCCTCATACTGTGCAAGCCCCTCGGCGTAGTGCGCTTCGCCATCCTGATACAGCTTGAGCGCTTCTTCGTACTTTGCAAGACCTTCGCGATACTGCCAAAGTCCCGAAAGATAGGTCTTGTGCCCCTTGTCCCATTTGGTGCATCCGTCGGCGAGCGCGTCGTACTGCGACTGATACCCGCCCGCAAGCGATGCAAGACGGGAGGCAAGAAGATTGCGCGCAGTATCGGGATCGTATTCGCCCTCGCCTCCGAGTTTTTCGAACGCGATCCGTAGCACGCGATCCGGGATCTGCACCGTGCTCATGAGCTGATTGATCTTATCGGACAGCGACGCGCCGAGATTGATCGTATAGCTTTCCGTGATCCGGAAGTCGCTCGCGGAAACCTTCGAGCTGTTCGGGTTCGCCTTCATCGGCGCTGCCCAGTGGATCCATTGGGAGGAATCCTCGCTGATGATGTTATCAAGCCCGGCATGCAGCTTGTTTCGGATCTGCGTCTTGGCGTCTTCGATCGTGTCCCAGCCGGAAACGAGCTTCCGCTTTGCCGAATTGAGCTTCTTTTCCGCATCATCAAGCTGCGCCTTGCCTGCTTCGAGCTCCGCCTTTGCGGCATCCAGCTCCGCGCGTCCGTCCTTCAGTTTCTGCTCGGCTTCCGCAAGCTGTTCCTTGGTATCGTCCAGCTGCTTCCGTCCGTCCTCGAGCTTCTGTTTGCCTTCCTCGTAGTCCCGTTCGCCCTCCGCAAGCCGGTTCCAGCCGTCGTCGAGTTCCGCGCGTCCGTTCTCAAGCTCCGCTTCGGCGTCGTCCAGTTTCTGTCGGTTCTCGTCGATCTGCTCCTTTACCGACGCCTCGCGAAGCGGCGTGCGCGTTTCGGCGGTCGTTTCCATCCGTTCGCGCACTGCAGCCGCCGCCGTCCGGTATTCGGCGCCGTAACGGTTGATGTCGATCGGACGGTCCGCCATGATCTCTGCCTTCATAAAACAGCCGTTCAGCGCTTCCGCATCGAACGCCTCGGGCGTCACGACGATGTAAAGCGTTTCCGTGATGCTGTTGCAGGCATGGTCCGGATGCAGGATCGCGCTGCAGATAACGAACGAATCGGCTTTGAGATACTGCGGCGTCTTGCCGTCAGCGCTCGTGACCGCGATCGTATCGCCGACCTTCCATCCCATCTGATCCATCAGCCGCCGCTCAACGGCGCATTCGCCGACGTTTTCCGGCAGACGTCCCTCGTATACGGACGGGATGTTGATCCGCTCCGTCACGGAGATCACATACGCGTCCATGCGGGTGTCGTTTGACACCGCCTTGGCGGCGGTCATATAGACGCCCTCAACGTCCGTCACGCCCTCCGTGTTTTTGATAACGTCCATATCCTCTGCGGAAAGCAGCATGGTGGAAACGATCTCGACGTCGCGGAAGCCTGTATCCCGATAATAGGCGGTTGCGTTTTTTCGGAGCGCGGCCGCGGCATAGTCGACGCCGAGAAAGATCGTCACGCCGAGCGCGGCGATCACGACGATCGACCAGAACGAGATCTGCAGTTTTCGGATGTTCCGCAATGCGTCTTTAATCTGTGTTCGCTTCAAATGCTTTCCCTCCGCGAACGCCGTTCCTTTGAGTTATACAGCGTCCGTCAGCTTCAGATGCTTCACCTTCCGAAGAACGATCGCATTGATGATGACCGTGAACAGCACCGTGATCAGCGCGCCGTACAGCCATGCGAGCGGGCTGACGCCGCGGTCGAACCGGATAAACGCCTGTTCCATCGAACGCACGATCCGATAGGCGATCCCGGAGCCGAGCGCAATGCCCAGCACGATGCCCGCAATCGTCGTCAGGATCGTTTCACGCGTACAGTAGCCGATGACCTCCCTGACCGTGAAGCCGTTGATGCGCATGACGACGAGCTCGCGCTTCTTCTGCATGATGTAGATATTCATGAGATTTGTCAGCACCACGCCTGCCATGATCGCCGCCAGGACGATGAACAGCACGACGATGCTGTTGACGACCGAGGTCGCGGAATCGAACATTGCCCGGTCCGCCGACGCCGGCGTGTATTTGGTAAAGCCCGAAATCGCTTTGAGTCGCGTATGCAGCGCCTCCTCGTCCGCGTCGTTCAGGCGGATCAGGTAGGAATTGGGTGTGGGCGCCGCGCCGAACAGCGACGCGTAATACCCGGTGCTCATCACCATGGAGCGGCCGATGTAGTTTTCGAAGATGCCCGCCACACGGACCTTCGCCGTTTTCACGCCGCCTACGGTGATCAGGAATTCGCTGCCGATGCCGAGACCTTCGATCTCCGCCAGACGCCGCTGGATCAGAATGCCCTCGTCGGTCGGTTTAATCGGACTTCCGGTTTTCCAATCGTTCAAACGGTACATGGATTCGATGGCTTCGATATCGCCGCACAGCAGTTCGCCCACCTGATTGTCCGTGATCCGATAGGTGATGTAGACGTCGTACAGCGGTACGCATTCCGCGCCGGATCTTATGAGCTCCGCTTCGATCTCCTCGCCGTATTCATACTGCACCTTCGCGTCGTAATGCACGACGGAAGAATACTGGTTTTTGACCGCGCCGTTTACCGCTGCCTTCAGCGTAAAGCCGATCACGATCAGCGCGCAGCAGCCCGCCGCGCTGACGATCGTCACGATCACGCGTTTGAGGTCGGTGCGCATATTCAGTAGGATCAGTCGCGAATACAGCGACAACAGCCGCTTTCCGCCTTTTGCGCTCGTCTTTTTGCCCTTGGGGACCGCCTGCTGCATCAGCCGGATCGCAGGGGTGCGGATCAGCCGGTAGCAGGCAAGCGTGATCGCGCCGACGGCGAGGACGATCCCCGCAAGCAGCACGATCAGCGTCGGTCCGACCGTCACCGTCGGTTCCGTCGTATCATAGGTGTAGTACGCGCCGTACCCTTTCAGAATGAACGGTTCAAAGACAAACCGCGCAAGCAGGATGCCGAGCAGGGTGCCGAGCACCGTTGCGGACAGACCGAACAGCAGGTATTTTGCAAAGATCTCCCGGTTGAAGAAGCCGAGCGCCTTGGTCGTTCCGACCAGCGTGCGCTGCTCGTCGATCATCTTGCTGATCGTGGCATAGATCACGAGCGCGCCGACCAGCACGAACAGCAGCGAAAAGGTCATTTCCAGGCTCTTGAGGTTCCCGCTGCCGATGATCAGCTGCACAAAGCTCGCGCTGCCGTGTCCGTCGAAGATGAACCAGTAGCCGGGTTCCATGTTGTCCAGCTGATCGCGCTGTTCCCGAAGCATCGTTTCCGTCTGCGCAAGCATCGCTTCGGTGTCGTCCAAATCGGAGCTCTTCTCTTCGATCTTCTGTCTCAGTTCCCGCAGAGAATCGATTGAGGTGTCCATCCCGTCTATGCCGCCCACGATCTGCTCCGCCTGCACGATGATGCCGAGCAGGGTGTCCTTTGTCTGGGTTCCCGTTGTCAGCTGCTCTCTATTGTCCGAAAGCGTCGTTTCCGCCTGTTCGATCAGCGCAAGCGCCTGCTCTTTGATCTGCGCGTCCCGGATCGCGATCCGTTCCCCGGAGATCTGCTCGACCTTTTGCATAACCGCCGCGACGGTCCCGTCGTACTCCTCGGAAAACCGGTTGACGTCCGCTGCTTTCTCAATGACGATCTCCGCCTTCATGCAGCAGTTCTCCATCGCCTCCCGATCGAACCGATCCGCGCTGACGATCATATACGGCGTCTCCGGCACGGTTTTGCTTGCGTGATCGGGATGCGCGACGATGCCGACGATCGTGAACGGATCCCCGCCGAGGAAGAACTGCCCCGTGACATCGGTCATTTCCGCCCATTCGATCTCGTCGCCGATCTTCCATCCGGCTTCCTCGGCGACGGTTTGCTCGATCGCGCACTCGGAAGCATCCTTGGGCATGCGCCCCTCGATCGTCGATACAAGATTGATCCGCTCCGTCGCGGTGATGATGTTGATGACCTGCTTTTCGCTGCCGATATAGGCGTTCGCGGCGGTCTGCCAGACCGGTTCGACGTCCTTCACGCCGTCAAGCGCGCGGATGCAGTCGAGGTCCTCCGCCGTCAGAAGACGCGTGGAAATGACCTCGATATCACGATAGTTCTGCCGGTTGTACGCCGCCGATGCGTTTTTCCGCAATGCCGACGCCGAATATCCGATGCCCAAAAAGGCGGTCACGCCCAGAAGCGCGATCACGATGATCGACAGAAAGGAAACCTTTTGTTTCCATATGTTGCGTAATGCGTCTTTCAGCTGTGTTTTCTTCAAGACAAATCACCAAACCAGTTCTTCTGCGTGGACGGGGTGCAGGTTCTTTTTGATGCTTGCGATCTTTCCGTTGCGCACTTTGACCACGCGGTCCGCCATCTTGGCGATCTCGGGGTTGTGCGTGACCATCATGACCGTCGCGCCCTGCTTGCGTACGATATCCTCGACGACCGAAAGGACCTCAATGCTCGTCGTGTAGTCGAGCGCCGCCGTCGGCTCGTCGGCAAGGATCAGCTTCGGCTTTTTCACGATCGCGCGCGCAATGGACACGCGCTGCTGCTGACCGCCGGACATCTGCCCGGGATAGTTGTTTGCGCGCTCCGCTAACCCGACCTTTGCAATCGCGTCCGCCGCGTCCATGGGCTCTTTCACAAGCTCCGCGATAAACTGCACGTTCTCGAGCGCAGTCAGATTCGGCATCAGGTTATAGGACTGGAAGATGAAGCCGATGTATTCGCGGCGGTACTGCGTGAGCTCGGCGTCGGAGGGATGCGAGAAATCTCTGCCTTCGACCGTAAGCTCGCCGTCGGTCAGAAAGTCCATGCCGCCGACGATGTTCATCATCGTCGATTTTCCGCAGCCGGACTCGCCGAGCACGACCACAAATTCGTTTTTGTAGACGTCAAGGTTGATTCCTTTCAGCACCTGCAGCACGCCGTCGCCGGAGGGGAACTCCTTTGTGACGTTGCGGAGCGTTGCAAGAATCTCCTTTTTCTCACCGAGGTCGACGATCAGTCCCTTTTCGTCGATCGTGATCGCCGCGAGAGACGCCATGCGCTCGCACAGCTTCAGCTCCTCGGCGTCGTAGAGACTGCCGTCCTTCTTGTTGACGATCTGCACGCAGCCGATCACGTCGTGCAGGTTGTTGAGCGGCACGCAGATCATCGTCTTGGTAATAAGCCCGTTGTCGTCGAACACGGAGCCCTCGAAGCGCGAATCGTTCGCCGCGTCCTCCACGATCACGGACTTGCCGGTCTTGGTGACGACGCCCTCGATGCCGAGTCCGTTTTCCACCGTGATGTTGGAGATATCAGCCGGTCCGATGTGGAACATCGGGGTCAGCCGATCCGTTTTCTGATCCAGAAGCCAGATCGCGCCGGCTTCGCTGTTCAGCGTGTTGACAATGATTTCCAGACTGCCGGAGAGCGCGTCGTCGAGGTTATCCACCTCGAGAAGCTGTTCCATGATCTGCCATGTCGCTTTTGTAAACCGTTTTTCTTCTGCCATGGTTCCGGTCTCCTTTATGAACTGATGGTCGTGTCTGTTTTGCGCGATCCGACGGAAAGCGGATCACGATCCGAAAAGGGTAATCCCGAAGACTGCAAGCGCCCGGCCCGTATCAGTCCCCGGCGAACTCCGCTTCATAATCCGCCAGAGATCTGCCGCCGTTGATGTCGAACTCCATTTCCAGGCAGTACTGGGAAAGGCCGGAAAAAGCTGCGCTCTTCACCGTCAGCGGCCGGATGACCGCCGCCACGTTGGGATTGTCGTCGACTTCCGCAATCTCCTCAAACTCGATTTCATATTCGAACGGACCCTTATCCAGACTTGCACAGAAAACCTTCTCCAGCGTGCTGAAGCTGCCCTGCGGCACGAAGCCCATATCCAAAAGCTCCTGACCGGTCTTGCCGATCAGCGCATCGAGTTCGCTTTGGGAAAGCAGCACCTCGGAAAGATTGCAGATCGTCTGAATGGGCAGATCCTTCATCAGCTCTTTTTCCTGCGTTTCCCTTGTCTCGTCAAAAAAGTCGATGGCGTCCAGCTTTTCCGCCACATCCTGCGGAATATCGGTCTCCGCGCGATAGTAGACGCCATCCGCCTTGAAGATCCGGACATACCGGTTTTCCTCGCTTCCGTAGCCGTCGGATTCAAACGCCCAGATGTCGCCCAGGATCTTCCACTGCGCCGGGTCGGCGGCGGGGGATTCCTGCGCCGCGGGTTCGGCATCCGGCGCCGCAGGTTCGGCATTTGGGGTACACGCAGCCGCGCTGAGAATCAGCAGAGCGATCAGTAAAACTGACAATACTTTTTTCATTGTTCGTTTCTCCTCATTTTATTTATAGCTTTTCTTTCAGGAGATCATTCGACGGTCAGGATGTCCGAAAAGCCGGTGACGTCAAAAATCTCCCGAATCATCTCGTTGGCATGGATCACCTTCATGGTCCCCTGCCGGTTCATGGTCTTCTGTGCCGCAAGCAGCACGCGAAGCCCTGCGGAAGAGATGTAATCGAGCTTTTCAAAATCAAACGTCAGCTCCTCCACGCCCGCAAGCGCATCTTTCAGCACCGCTTCGAGCTCCGGCGCGGTCACGGTGTCCAAACGGCCCTCGAGCGCGAGATCCAGTGCTTTTCCGTCTTTCTTTTGTTCGATATTCATATTTGTATCTCCTTTCAGAATCACTTTTCGACGTCCTTTTCGGACGATTATTCTGCATCATTCTGTCCTTCCGGATCGAAACGCGTTTTTCCGCAGCGGAATGCCGTCCCGGAATCGCGCCGGTCCGTGCGGAATACGGTCAGAAAACAGCAAGTACCCTGTTTTCGCCGTCAAATGTAAAATCGGTCCGTTTCGCAAGCCTTCGGGCGATCGTTGCGGAGAGCGGATTGCCGTCGACAAAGATTTTCCCGGAGGTGGATCCTCCGGCCGGTTCAGGCAGCGCAGACGATGACGATATCAACCTTTCTTGTTTTCTTCATGCGCATTCACCCCTGTGTCAGACGCCATGGTCCCATGGATCCGTACACAATCCGTGCGCTCCCGCGAGACGGAGAAGCGCCGTCCCGCGGGAACCGGTATACCGGTCGGACCGCTTACGGTCTGCCGTAATAGAACTCGGTCGCGGTCACGTTTTTCTGGATCAGAACGGAGCTCTGATGAAACGCCGCGATCAATTCATCCGCAGCGGCGTGGACGGCGTCCGCGCTTGTGTCGCTCAGATAGATCACGATCGTGTATTCTCGATAGAGCATGTCTCCGTCCGCCCAGCCGCCGTTCGCCTCCTGGATCGTCCAGCCGCCGACATGCTTGAGCAGGATCTCCTCCGCTTTCGTTTTGGCTTCGTCCGGCGCAAACACCGGCTCGTTCGTATCCTTATCGTTCGTGCCGAGATACATGACGTACTGCACGTCGCCCGCCGCCTGCTTCGGCAGCAGCGCAACGATCAGTCCCGCGATCGACAGGCACAGTGCAACGACAGAGAGTACGATTGCGGCAACGGTTTTTTTATTCATCGCTAAACTCCTTTTTCCCGCGTCCGTTACATCTCCTGATGAAGCTTGCGGAACTTATCGGACTTCGAATCCAGCATCGCAAAGCTCGATTCCGAGGGGATGTCGTTCATGCCGGATTCCAGATAGTTCCGGAGCACGCCGGTGAGCACGAACGGACGAATGAACACGGAGTGGAGGATGCTCCACACGATGACGCCGCCGAGGATCGAGAACGCGATGGGAAGCGTCGCGGGATTGCTGAGGATCTGGGCAAGCCGGCTTTCGTTCTCCGCAAAGAATGCCGCAACGTCCGTATAGAGCGGCAGATCGCCGATCGCGTGCAGGATCGCATAGAAAACGCCCGTGAACACACCGCCGATGAGAAGCAGGGACACAAGTCCCATGCCGAACACGCGGCCCATGTTCTTTGCGAACGTCTTGCCGTGCTTGAAGAACAGCACCGCGCCTTCGCAGGTCGCCTTCGCCGCCTTGACGTCCTTGCGGTAGAAGACCCAGCCGAGGCAGCAGTCGCAAAGATAATTGACGATCGTCTGCATGACGGAGCTCACCGCGCCGCCGATCGCGCCGCCGGTATCGCCGCCGATGCTTTCGCCGACCTTCGTGATGCCTCTGCCGATCTGGTTGAAGATACCCTTGATGACGTTGGTCACCGCAAAGTACGCGGCAACGGTGAGGAAGCGCTCTTTCACGACCTTCTTGCCCTCGGCGATCACGTTGTCGGGCAGCTCGCCCTCGGTGACGCCGCGGGTCATCATGGCGATCTGTCCCGCTTTCAGCATGTAGGACACGAATCTCGAGATCAGAATCACCGCCACGAGACCGATGATCGCACCGATCACGAGACCGATGACGCCGCCGTTTTCGATCAGCTTTTCACCCAGCATAAAGCCGAGCGTACAGAGCGCAAGGAACAGCACCAGAGAGATGACGTCCCAGAACAGGCGGCGCAGGGAGAATCCGAGCGTCTTTTTGTAGATTTGCTTGTTGTCCATATTTGCCTCCTAATCCTTATCCTTTATGTGTTTATGAACGTCCCATATGATTGCGGGATTTCAGCCCTTCATTGCGTTGAAGAGGATCTTGCGGGATCCGCCCTTGTCGTCCGTTGCGCCGCTGCGAGCGAACGCGAGCGCGACGACAAACAGCAGGTCGAGGTTCTTTTCGCTCGTGAAGATGCGATAGAACCCCGGGACCGGGACCTTGTTCGCGACTGCGTGTTCCTCGGCGTCTTCCTCGTGGACGTACTGGCTCGAAGCCTCGATATAGCCGATCTCCGCGCCGTCTCTCGAAACCGTGTAGGAAGGGAAGAGGACCTTGCCCTCGGCAAAGCGGGATTCCACCTTGACGCCGTTCTTTTTGAGATGCTTCCAGATGTCCTCGCCGTCCAGCGAGAAGGTGTAGTGATTGTCGAGCAGGAACGAGTTCCAGTCGGTCTCCTCCTGATGTCCGACAAGATGCGCCTTGGTCGTGCCGTGCTCATAGTCGATGAAGTCGAAGCCGAACGGACCCGCGAGCGTGAACTTCGTCATCTTCGCTTCATAAAGGACGTTGCGTTCCTTGTCCTCGATGCGATGACCGTACTTCGGCGTGCCGAGGTCGGTCAAGAAGTACAGCTCGCGCTCCTCGCCCTGCTCGGACGGCGCATAGACGGTCTCGCCCTGCGTTTCCTTGAGCTTCTTGACGTCGAGCTTCTTTTTGACCGTCAGTCCGACCACCAGAAGCAGGATGACCGCGCCCGCGATCATGAAATAGATGCCGAAGCCCTTCGAGGACGTGATCTTTGCGGGGTTCTGCGGATCATACTGAATATGGACCGTCTTCCCCACCTCGTAAGACGGGCTGTCGGAATCGAGCTGCGCCGTATATTCCTTGCCGTCGACCGTGTACTTCACGGTCACGATCCGTCCGGCGTCGTTTTCGGTGTCCGGATCGGGGATGTAATCCGGGTCGTTTTCGATGGAAACGATGGTCGCTTCGGTCTTTTCATAGCCCTTCGACCGGAAGAACGTGAAATAAACGCCGACGCCGAGCACGATCACGGCAAGGATCGCCGCGAAGATTTTCAATCCGGGTCCTTTGAATGAGAACATTGTTTTTTCCTCCTGTCAACGGAATTGTTTCCCTGCAGCCGTCAATCGGGCTGCGAAGAATATATTTTTCAACATTTCAGTATAGCAGAGCATGTCCAAAGGATGTCCAAAGAAAATAGCCGCTTTTCCAAAATAACTGAAAAAAGCGGCTTGCGTTTCTGTATTTATTCGGGATCAGGTTATATTTGCTTTTCCGGACAGGATGCTTTCCGTCATGCTCGCCCAGGAATAGGCGCTCATGTATTCCCCGCGGTACGCGTTGATCGCCTCGCTGTCGCCCGCATGGAACCGGTATGCGTCGCAGATGAACGTCTCCGGTCTGACGCGAAGGATCCCCTTGCGCATCTCCATGATCTCCTCCGCGCCGTATTCGCGCAGGGTATCCCGCAGCGAACGGATGTACGTGTCAAGCTGCTTCTGCATGCCGCGGTCGTACGGGCGATCCTCCCAAACTGCGGCAAAAAGCTCCGCCCTTGTAACCCCGGAGCCCTGCCTGTCCACCAGATACGCCAGGATTTCCTTGCTTTTCGCCAGCTTGAAATGCATGAATCGGTCCTCCACAAACACATCGAAGGATCCGAAGGTCTTGATCCGGATCCGTTCGGACGGTTCGGACCTTTTCTCTTCGTACAGATACCGTACCTCCGCCGCGAGCTTTTCCAGAGAAACCGGCTTTAATAAATACCCCGCCGGGTGCACCGTATACGCGTCGAAGGCATATTCTTTGTATGCGGTCAGAAACAGAATCGCCGTTTGCGGATGCAGCGCCTTGATCCGCGCGGCAAGCGCAATGCCGTCGATCTCCGGCATATTGATATCGAGAAGCGCAAGGTCAACCGCGTGCTCCGAAAGCCAGTCCAGCGCAGACTGCGCATCGGTAAACCCCCGGATCTCGTCGATCTCCGGCAGGCTTTCGCATTGACATACCGTATATTCGACCGCCAGCGGCTCGTCGTCGACACAGATCGCTTTCACAGCTTTCGCTCCTTTCCTTTCTCCGAAGCATCCGGGATGAACAGCGTGACGCCGGTGCCCTTTCCGATCTCGCTTCTTAAGACCATCGTTCCGCCGCACGTCTGCTCGATGCGTGCTTTTACGTTCTGAATTCCGATATGGGTTTCCCCGTCGGATCGCTCTTCGGTCGGGTCGAAGCCCGTGCCGTTGTCCTCGATCGTGATCCGGTGTCCGCCCGCTTCGCGCGCGGTGGACACAATGACCGATCCGTCCTTGCGGCTTCGGACGCCGTGTCGGATCGCGTTCTCCACCAGCGGTTGGATCGTCAGCGCGGGGATCGAAAACGCGTCGTCTTCAATCCGATACTCCATACGGATATTCGGAAACCGCAGCGCTTCGATCTCCGCATACAGCCGCGTGTGTTCCAGCTCTTTTTTGATCGGGATCAGCTCGGTCCGGTTCAGCGTTTCCAGATTCTGCCGGAGATATGTGCTGAAATCCTCCAGAATGCGATCCCCCATGGGCGGGTCTTTCGCGTACAGCGCGCGGATGGTGTTGAGCGCATT
Organism: uncultured Clostridia bacterium; assembly: GCA_946631895.1. GTDB lineage: Bacteria > Bacillota > Clostridia > Christensenellales > CAG-138 > UBA3792. The sequence goes on along the minus strand of CAMPAN010000009.1, from coordinate 7,264 downwards.
GAACAGAAAGTGCGGCTGGATCTGCGTCATCATGATTTGGATGCGCTGCGCCGCCATCAGATCGCGCTCATGCGCGCGGACGAACTGCAGATGCAGCCAGATATAATAGAACACCGTGCTGATCACAATGCCGACGGTCAGAAACGTGACCGGATAACGGAGGTTTGTTGCGAATACGGAGTCCATCAGAACGCAGGCAATGATGAGCAGCGCGTTCAAAAGCGGAATCCACATTTCCGCTCTTTTGATCTTGCGAAACGCGCGGATCGTGATCCAAAGCAGGCAGAACAGCAGGATACCGCTGACAACATGACAGCTGTAGCCCAGCGGTCCGCGAAGAAAGTGGTTGGTTTCGTCAATGAAAAAGCTGACGCCGGAAAACAGCGCCGTAGAATAGATCAGCGCATTGACGCCGACCAGTGCCCAGAAAGGCCAGATCCTGCGCTTTGTGCCGAACAGATACAGAAACAGCACAAGGACAGCCGGACGAACGGAATACCCGTAAATGCCGAGGATCGTCCTTGCCACGCGCTGCGTGCTGTCCTGCTCTACCCAAAAATCCAGGACATTCTGCGCAACCAGCGTCACAAGCAGAGCGGCAATGATCAGCATGACGCGCCGATGCTCCCGCCGGATATACGGATCGATCATCACCGTGATCGACAGTCCGATCAAAAGCAGCAGCAGGGGAGAGATCGCAGCAAGCGTGCTGTAATTGTCGGTCATATGCCTGCGCCTCCCTTCTGTTATGATCCGTTTTCTGTGTTCCGATCCGGTCGATTTAATGAGTATTATACCGGAAAACCGGCCCATAATCAATATATGCCGGTATTTTCAGACGTCGCTTCTATGGAAAATACTTGACCGAAAACGTGCTTTCTCACAGCAGAAAGATCTGTTTCAACCCTGCTTCTGCCATATCGGGATCATTCTGTCATCCTATGGCAGCGGCGGAGGGACCTGACAGAGTATGCAGGATTGTACCTTCCGATCCTGCTCGGAACGCATCTTTCCGTCCGGCGAAAGCAGCCCCCGCGCGAAGTACACAGAATCCACTGAAGGAGGTATCAAAATGAACGTCACCTATCCCGTAGCCGGCAACATCCAACTTCCGAATCCGGTTTCCCGTTCCACGCCCGATGTCTCCGTCGGCAGGTATGGCAGAATGCGGAAACACTCGTCCTCCGCGAGATCGTCTGCCGCGAATAGCCGCAGAAAGACAACACAAAGTCCGAAGCGCACGCTTCAATGACAGCAGAATTTTCTGCAGAAACGACCTTCATCCGGATGATATAGATCAAGTTTTTTGTTTCGCAGGGACAGCCGGTCGGATCGCGTGCTTTCCGGCTTTTCTTTTGCAGACGTTCATGGTATACTGTGAGACGGACGGGCGGAAGAACGCCCTGCGGAGAACGGCGGACAATGGAACAGCGGTCTTTTCTTTCAAAATACATCGGGAATAAAGCGTTTTATCAGGCGGTCCTTGCGATCGTCATTCCCGTCGTGATCCAGAACGGCGTCAGCCAGTTCGTCAACGTACTGGACAATCTGATGGTCGGCAGGATCGGAACCGAGCAGATGAGCGGCGTCGCGATCGCAAACCAGCTGATCTTCGTATTCAATCTGACGGTCTTCGGCGGGCTCTCCGGGGCGAGCATCTTCGGCGCGCAGTTCGCCGGGAAAAAGGATACGGACGGCGTGCGGCACGTGCTCCGGTTTAAGCTATGGATCTGCGCCGGTATCTCGATCATCGCGCTGGTCGTCCTCGGCTTTTTCCATAAGCCGCTGCTCACGCTGTTTCTGCACGAAAGCGGCGCGGAGGGCGACCTTGCCGCAACGCTCGCATACGGCAGCAAATACGTACTGATCATGCTGATCGGGCTCGTTCCCGCCGCGCTTTCGATGTGCTACGCCTTTTCGCTCCGCGAAACGGGTGAGACCTTCGTGCCGATGGTCGCCAGCGGATCCGCCGTGCTCATCAATCTGCTGTTCAACTGGCTGCTGATCTTCGGCAAGCTCGGCTTTCCGGCGCTCGGCGTACTCGGCGCGGCGATCGCAACGGTCATCTCGCGCTTTGCGGAGCTTGCGATCATCGTGACCTACGCGCATACTCATACGGAGCGCTTCCCGTTCTTCAAAGGCGTCTATCGCTCGCTGTATGTGCCCGGCACCCTTGCAAAGCAGATCGTTCTGAAGGGCACGCCGCTGCTTTTGAACGAAGCGTTCTGGTCGCTCGGCATGACGACCATGATGCAGTGCTATTCGATGCGCGGCATCTCCGCCGTCGCAGCGCTGAACATTTCGAGCACGGTATCGAACCTCTTTAACATCGTCTTCATGTCCATCGGCTCCTCGATCGGCATCATCGTCGGCAACCTGCTCGGCGCGAACAAGCTGGAGGAGGCGAAGGACACGGACAAAAAGATCATTGCGCTGTCGGTGTGCACCTGTCTGTTCTTCGGCGCCGCGCTCGCCGTCGCCGCGCCGTTCATCCCGCGGCTTTACAACACGGGCGACGAGGTAAAGACGCTTGCGACGCGTTTCCTCTGGGTCTCCGCGTGCATGATGCCGTTCAACGCGTTCACCCACGCCTGCTATTTCACGCTGCGCTCCGGCGGGCAGACGCGGATCACGATGCTGTTCGACAGCTGCTTCGTCTGGGCGCTCTGCATCCCCGTTGCGTTCGTTTTAAGCCGGTTTACGGCGCTTCCGATCCTGCCGCTCTATATCGTGTGCTGCTCGCTGGAGCTCATCAAGTGCGTGATCGGCTTTATCCTGGTTAAGAGCGATCGCTGGGTCGTCAACATCGTGCGCAGCGACACCGACGGCGGCGAGCAGCAGCCGGACTGACGGATTCCGGAAAAAGCCCTGCAATACGGCGGTTTGTAAGCGAAAAACGAAGCCGCGGTTTCCGAAACGGCGCCTCCCGAAGGCATCGCCGAGCGTTTGAACGCCGAAAACCGGCCGGAAAGCATTTCCGCTTGAACAACTGTTCCTGTTTTTTTACCTTGCTCTCGGTTTATCAAAAACGCCGGTTGCAAAAGTCGCATCATTGATATAATATATATATGTTTTTGATCGAATGCAGGATGGTCGGTTTCGGAGACTCCGCTTGTCTCAGAAAGCGCTTCAGGCGCTGATGAAGGATTCAAAAAAAGAGCGGCGCCCTTTGCACAACAAATCCGCCGATGCGCGCAAAGCGATGCGCATCCTTCTGTTTTCGACTTTCGCCAATCCGGGAAAGGAGCATGTATTTATGTCAAATTGTGCAATCGTAGGGATCAACTGGGGTGATGAAGGCAAAGGTCGTATGGTCGATCTTCTGACCGAACGATTCGATTATGTGGTCCGCTATCAGGGCGGAGGAAACGCGGGTCATACCGTCGTCAACCAATTCGGAAAATTCGCCCTGCATCTGCTGCCTTCGGGCATCTTTCGTCCGGGCGTCGTCAACGTTCTCGGCAGCGGCGTCGCCCTCGACCTCGAAAGTCTGTGGACGGAGATCGAAACGCTCCGTGCGGCAGGCATCTCCATCACGCCGGAAAACCTGAAGATCAGCGAGCGGGCTTCCCTCCTTCTGCCGTGGCATCGGGACCTGGACGCGCTGGAAGAAGCGCGGCTCAAGGATAAAAAGTATGGCTCGACCAAACAGGGAATCGCGCCGTTCTATTCCGACAAATATCAGAAAAAAACGCTGCTGACGGGGGAGCTGAACTATCCGGAGCATCTTTTTGAACATGCGAAGGATCTTCTGGAATGGAAGAATCTGACGCTGACCGGCGTCTACGGCGCGGAACCGTATTCCCTTGAAACTCTGCTCAATTGGCTCGAAACCTTCGGAAATCGCATGAAGCCTTTTCTCTGCGACACGGGTGCAGAGCTGGAAAAAGCGCAGGCGGAGGGAAAGCGCATCCTGTTTGAAGCGCAGTTGGGCGCGCTGCGGGATCTGGATAGCGGGATCTATCCCTATACCACTTCTTCCAACGCGGTCGCCGCTTACGCTCCCGTGGGTTCCGGCGCCCCGTGGCTCAAGGTCGACGAGGTGATCGGCGTCGTAAAGGCATATTCCACCTGCGTGGGGGAAGGACCGTTCACCTGCGAGCTGTTCGGCGCGGAAGCGGATGCGCTCAGAGAAGCCGGCGCGGAGTACGGCGCAAAGACCGGACGTCCCCGCCGCGTGGGACCCATCGACCTGGTCGCCACCCGCTACGGCGTGCGGATGCAGGGCGCGACGTCGCTGGCGCTGACGAAGCTGGACGTGCTGAGCTATCTGGATCAAATTCCGATCTGCGCACGGTATGAACTGAACGGAGAAGAGACCGATCGGTTCCCGTTCCCCGCTGCGCTTCCGGACGCAAAGCCCGTTTTGGAGTATATGGACGGGTGGTGTTGCGACATCTCCAAGGCGCGCACATGGGACGAGCTTCCGGCGCCCGCCCGGGCGTATGTGGAACGGATCGAGGACGCCGTGGGCTGTCGGATCGCGTATATCTCGGTGGGTGCGGAGCGGGACGCCTGTATCCGTCGTTAAAAAGCCGCAAGGAGGTTTATCATGCAGAAGAAAGAACAGTTATATGAAGGAAAGGCAAAGAAGGTCTATGCAACGGACGATCCCGATCTGCTGATCGTGGCATACAAGGACGATGCAACGGCGTTCAACGGTCTGAAAAAGGGGACGATCTGCGGAAAAGGCGTCATCAACAATCAAATGAGCAACCGATTGATGCAGCGGCTGGAACGCGAAGGCGTCCCGACCCATCTCGTGAAAGAGCTTTCGGAGCGGGAAACGCTTGTCCGGCGTGTCGAGATCGTTCCGCTGGAGGTGATTGTCCGCAACATCGCCGCCGGTTCCTTTTCCAAGCGGTACGGCGTGCCGGAAGGCGTGGTTTTCGATGCTCCGACCGTAGAGTTTTCCTATAAAAACGACGCCCTCGGAGATCCTCTGATCAACACTTCGCATGCAATGGCGATGCATCTTGCCCGGGAGGACGAGATCGAGACGATCAAACGGTACGCATTGCGCGTCAACGAAGTCCTGCGCGCCGTCTGGGCGGACTGCGGCGTGACGCTGGTGGACTTCAAGCTGGAATTCGGTCGGCTTTCGGACGGCACGATCATTCTGGCAGACGAGATCAGCCCGGATACCTGCCGCCTTTGGGACAGCAAGACCGGAAAGAAGCTGGACAAAGACCGCTTCCGCAGAGACCTGGGCGATGTCGAGGACGCCTATACCGAAGTCATGCGCCGCCTGTGCGAGCACGACGCCTGAGGGACGGTCGAAAAGACGCGTCCATGAGGCGCGCGGCGTATGATCCGCCGAAGAACAAACAATTTGCCGCGGATCGCCGATCCGACTGACGAACGATATGGAGGTAATGACTTTGTACGATACATATGAATCCCCCCTGTGCTCCCGATATGCTTCGGAGGAGATCAAGCGCCTGTTCTCCCAGAGGACCCGCATCGAAACCTGGCGCAGGCTTTGGACCGAGCTGGCACGCGTCGAGCATGAACTGGGGCTGCCCGTCACAGCGGAGCAGGTGGCGGCACTGGAAGCCCATGTGGAGGACATCGACTTCGAGCTGGCGGCACGGCGGGAAAAGGAAGTGCGCCACGACGTAATGGCGCACGTCTATACCTATGGCGTCGCTGCGCCGGAAGCTGCAGGCATCATTCACCTGGGCGCTACCAGCTGCTATGTAACGGACAACGCCGATCTGATCCTGTATCGGGACGCTTTGCGGCATATCAAGCGGGAGCTTTTGGGGCTTGCCGCCAATCTGGCCGCCTTTGCCGAGCGGTATCGCGATCTGCCGACTCTGGGCTATACCCATTATCAGCCGGCCCAGCCCGTGACGGTCGGAAAGCGGGCGTCTCTCTGGCTTCAGGACGTTCTGTCCGACGTCCTGGAGGTGGATTTCGTGCTTTCCTGCATTCGCTTTTTGGGCTGCCGCGGCGCTACCGGAACGGAGGCGAGTCTATTGGATCTGTTTGACGGCGACGGAGCAAAGGTTGAGGAGCTGAACCGGCGTCTGGCGGCGGCTTTCGGCTTTGATCGGTGTTTCGACGTCTGCGGTCAGACCTATCCGCGGAAGCTGGACAGCCGTATCCTGAACGTCCTGTCCGCCATCGCGCAGACCTGCTGCCGCATGGCAACGGATATCCGTCTGCTGCAGCACGACCGGCAGCTGGAAGAGCCCTTCGAAACGGACCAGATCGGTTCGTCCGCCATGCCCTACAAGCGTAATCCCATGCGTTCGGAACGCATCTGTTCTCTCGGCAGGTATCTTATGGCGGATGCGGCGAACGCGGCTGCCGTCGCATCGACGCAATGGCTGGAACGGACGCTGGACGACTCGGCAAATCGCCGCATCTCCATGCCGGAGGGGTTCCTCTGCGCCGACGCAATTCTGCGTCTCAGCCGGAACGTAACCGCGCGGCTGCAGGTCAACGAAGTCATGGTGGAAAAGACTTTAATGGAATATCTGCCCTTCCTCGCAACGGAGAATCTGCTGATGGAAGCCGTCAAACGGGGCGGGGATCGACAGGTCCTCCACGAGGTTATCCGCCGATGTTCCATGGAAAGCGTAAAGGAGATGCGCGCAGGAAAACCCTGCGACCTGATTTCACGGCTCGCCGCCGCCGGGACGTTCGGCATGACGGAACAGGAGCTTACCGCTCTGCTCGTGCCCCGGAACTATACCGGTCGCTGCGCGGAACAGGTCGAAGAGCTTTTGGAGACGTACCGCACGCAGTACGAGGTGCTGCCGGAACGCGACGAAGACATATCGGTCTGAACAGCCGCGCCGCACACGCGTTTGCAAGGCGAACCGTGATGAACACGCGCCGGGGTAACGCTCCGCCGGTAAAAAGCATATTAGACGCACAAAGCCCGAAGCGTAAAAACGTTTCGGGCTTTGTCGCATGCCTCTTTGATTGGAATTTTGCACTCGTCCCCGTTCAGGGCTGCAAGATGCTTTACTCTAAATATGCGAAAGAGGATTTTTCAAAACAATCGTTTATACTATTATTCGTTCTTTTATACAAGTTCATTTATGGGACAGCAAGAATTAAATTGAATGAAAATAGCGGCGATCTATTACGGAGAAATCTGATGGTAAGCGCTTCGCGCAAAGGTGACGCGGCGGCGATCCGATACGGAGATTCTTCTGATTGTTTAGACAGCGGAAGAATCTCCGGCGACGCGTGGACGCAAAGCGGTCGGCGCGTATCCACTTCGTTACAGAGGAAGATCGCGCGCTTC
>CAMPAN010000008.1 GCA_946631895.1 uncultured Clostridia bacterium | reverse complement strand
GAACAGATGGAAGTTGACAACCCGAATGCATGGCTGATGAGTGACTTCTCAAGCTGGGGCACCACGCCTTCTCTGGAGCTTAAGCCGACGATCTCCGCTCCCGGCGGTATGATTTATTCTTCTGTTGCAGGCGCGTCCGATGCTTACGAAGTATACAGCGGCACCTCCATGGCTTCTCCGAACGCCTGCGGATCCTTGCTGCTTCTTGCACAGTATCTGAAGGATACATATCCCGCACTGTCCAAAGCGCAGCGCGCAGAACTCGCGGAAGATATCATGGAATCGACCGCAACGGTTCCGCTCGACGCCAACAATTATCTCTATTCTCCTAGAAAGTCCGGCGCAGGTATCCTTAACATTCATGATGCCATTTCTACGCCTGTGTACTTGGTCGAGCCGATTGTCAATCTCTTTGATGATCCGGAGAAGACCGGTGTATACAAGATCCGCTACACATTGATCAATCTGACGGATACCGAGCAGACTTACAGCGCCGAAGCGATCGGCTTGTATGATAAAGTAACGGAGGAGGGATATAACTCGCTGACTTCCGATTATCTCTTCTCCGGATCCGGCATTACGGTAGAGGGAGATCTGGAAGCTGTCGTTCCTGCAAACGGTTATTTTGACGGTAAGATCACCATCACGCTTTCAGATGATGTGAAAGCACAATTCGACAGCAAGTTTGAAAACGGCAACTTTGTTGAAGGCTATATTGAATTTATCCCGTCGGAAGACAATTCGGGAATCGTTGCTCCCGTCAACAAAGGTGTCTATGGCGACGCCAACCTGGACGGCAAAGTGACTGCTGCAGACGCTGCGGAGATTCTCCGTGCGGTCGTCGGTCTTACCGAGCTCAGCGAAGAAGCAGCATTCCTGGCAGACGTCAATCAGGACGGTCAGGTAACGGCATCTGATGCAGCGTTCATTCTGCGCGCTGTTGTCGGTCTCGAAACGCTGCCTGCGCTGGTACTTCCCGAAGAAGTGGAAGCCCCGATCATCCATCTGACCTTCAACGGCTTCTACGGCGATTGGACGCAGGGTCCGGTTCTTGACAGAGTCTGGACGAACAGTCAGGATTACCTGATGTATTTCGCGGCGGAGAATGTGTATTATCCGCAGTATGCTGCAGCAGGATATCTGCCGACCGACATGTTTGCTCCGATGGAAGTCAACATTAAGCCGCACATGACTTACGGCTTGAATAGCGCTTCCGGCAGTGTATACACCTACTTTGCCACGAACCCGGCGGCAACGATCATCGGCGATGCAGAGATCCAGGCGCTTGCATGGGAAGATCTTCTGAACACGTTTGACAATCCGCTGCACAACGCGATTTCCAATGAGAACACCGACGGTACGCAGTTCCTGGTAGACGAGTTCTATTCCGAACCGATCCAGCTCCGTAACGCACGTCATCTGATCATGACGGTCACCGATGCTATGACCGGCGAAGTCTACTATGTTGACGATACCGAATATCTCGGCAAAGCATACTTCGATAAAGACAATCAAGTCTGGGGTCCGCGCGGCAGCTTCGCGTGGGATGGTATCGTTACCAACGAAGAATCTGAGTACTACGGCGGTTATGTTCCGAACGGCACGATCTGCCTGGTCACCTATGAGACAATGATCGACTATCCGAATGCTGCGCTGAATACTGAGTATCAGTTCCAGCTTCTTGTCGATACGGAATCTCCGGTAGTCACGAACGTTGCTGTTGATGAAGAAGCAAAGACCCTTACCGTCAACTTTGCGGATAACGGTTCCGGTATGTGCTTCGCAGAAGCGTTCTACTATGATTCCGCGCTCGATGGTGCAAACCTCGGCTATGGCGTAGGCCTTGCAGGAACGTCCGAGATGGTATTTGATCTGTCTACGGTTCCTGAAGACGTCAAGTACATTGAACTCGAGGCGATTGACTATGCAACCAACGTACAGAGCTACGTGCTGAATCTGAAGACCGGCGCAGTGGAAGTCGGCGGATACGATTACGGCTCGGTTGAGTTTGCGGTTGATAAGATCCTCAACGATAAGGATATGCTCGGCGAGGTTGTTCCGGTGCAGGCGTTCGTCTCCGAAGTCTATAAGGATACGATCTATGCAGTATCCCTCGACCCGCGGGAAGGTCAGCCGACCGGTATCGCAGTCAACCTTGCGGACAAGTCGCTTGTTGAGAACGTTCATATCGGTGACGCATTCGTCTTTGCAGGCGAACTCGACAACTACTACGGTCTGCCGAGACTTGATAATGCAGAGATCACTTATGAGCTGCTTCTTAACGATGCTTGGGAGTATGATATTGGCGACTATCTGTTCAACTACGTGGTACTCCCGATGGCAGTCGGATACTCCACGACGCTCAAGGATATCACCGATAATCCGGCGATGTTTGTCGGAGGAACCTTCTGGCTTGAATCGCTTGAAGTGATCGGTGTTACCGAGATCGGCGACGGCACAAGAACGATAAGCGTTACGGACGGTCAGGCGGCGATCGACATCGTTGCGACCTGTGCCGGTGAAGACGTTAAGGTCGGTGACATCGTTGACTATGGTATCTTCGTACCGGTCATGGATATGGGTACCGTCCAGCTTCGTCCGCTGCAGGACTACACGATGGATTGGATCGAATTTGCTCCGGCGGAATAATCATGAAACAATAAAGAAAGGAACGGCAAAACGCCGTTCCTTTCTTTCTTATGTAAAAATCCGATTATTTCAGATAAATCGCTTTGTCTTTCTTTTCTGTGATCACGCCGACACGCTGTGCGCAGGGGACGACGCCTTTCAGCGCTGCAAACGTGGCATCTGCTTCTGACGCAGGCACCGCCGAGAGCAAACCGCCTGACGTCTGAGGATCGAATAGCAGATCGCAGACCGCAAGCTCTGTTTCGCCTACATCGACTGCCTGTTCCGCATAGGTACGGTTTCGATACATTCCCTCTGGCAGAATCCCGAGCTTTGCAAATTCCAGTGCCTCCGGTATGACGGAGACTGCATGGACGTCTATTTCGGCAGACACATCGGATCCGCTGCACATTTCATAGAGATGCCCAAGGAAGGAAAAGCCGGTTACATCCGTACAGGCATGTACATCATAGTTCACAAGCACATCCCTTGCGTTTTTGTTCAGCGTCGTCATCAGACGGATCATCAGGTCATGCGTTTCCGGTTCCAACAGATCGCCGCGCTGCGCCGCCGTCAATACGCCGATGCCGAGCGGTTTTGTCAGAAACAGAACGTCGCCGGGCTTCGCACCGTGATTCTTCCACATGCGATCCGGGTGCACAAATCCGGTTACAGACAATCCGTACTTCGGCTCTTCATCATAGATGCTGTGTCCGCCGCATATGATCGCGCCAGCTTCGGCGCATTTCTCATATCCGCCGCGTAAGATCTCATGTACCGCTTCCTTTGGCATATTCTTCGGAATGCACATAATATTCAGCGCGAGCTTCGGTTCTCCGCCCATCGCATAGATGTCGGAAAGCGCATTCGCCGCAGCAATCTGTCCGAAGAGAAACGGTTCGTCCGCAATGGGAGGGAAGAAGTCCAGCGTCTGAACGATCGCAAGGTCGTCTTTGATCCGGTAAACTGCCGCGTCGTCGCTCTTATCGAATCCGACCAGAAGATTCTCATCCGCTGCGGTCGGCAGATCCGACAGGATCTTTGCAAGAACACCCGCGCCGACTTTTGCGCCGCATCCGGCACAATTTGCAAGTTTTGTCAATTTAATATCTTCACGCATTCGATGCCTCCGCGATTTGAATCAGAATATCGATCGTACCGCCGCAGACCATTCCCGCATTGGCAGCTTCCCGGTTATTCATTTTACAGGTATACCGCATTACATCTGGACCGTTTTGCAGCATGTCCACAGCGCGCACAGAAGCCTCATATTCACCGTATCCGCCTCCGACAGAGGAAATGATTGTCCCGTCGCTTTTGACGATCATACGTGCTCCTGCAGAGCGAGGCGCGCTGCCGTGTTTTTCAATCAATGTGACCATGGCATACGGCTCACGGATCTGTTTGATCGCGCCGCATAAAGCTGTATCCCATTCGCTGCCGCAGTTTGCGCTGTTTTTGACCTGAATCATTTCACCGACAATACAAACAGCGATCTCTTCCGGTGTATTCGCGCCGATCGAAAGACCGATGGGGGAGTGAACTGTTTCGAGCTGTTCTCTGCGATATCCGTCCGCGATCAGGTTATCAAACACGACTTTGATTTTGGAACGGCTGCCGATCATCCCGCAATAGGTATACGGTTTGTTCAGAATCGTACGGAGGCAAAGATTGTCATCCCTGTGTCCTCTCGTAACGATCACATAATAAGCGTTCGGTTCCCGTATATTCAGAAGCGCCCGATCAAACGGCTGATTGACAATCTCGTCGGCGTCCGGAAAGCGATCGCGATTCGCAAAATCGGAACGCTCGTCGATGACGGTCACCTTGAATCCGACCATCTTTGCGATTCTTGCAGTAAACACGGAAACATGTCCGGCGCCGCAAAGGATCAGATGCGGAGGCGTTGTGATTCTTTCGACAAGTATGCCGCCTTTTACGACGGGAAGCGATTCGCCTGTTTGGGGCAGTTTGACGATCGACGTGTCGCCGTAAACGGTACTGCCGTCGAGCACTGCCGTCTTTCCGGCTTTATCGCCTTCTATCCCTGTAAAAAGATAGGGGGATCGACCGCTTCTTATCGCGTCAACGATGTGTTTATACATCAGCGTTCCTCCTTTGCAGCATCAGAATTGCTTCCAGCACGCCTCCGCCGATGGCTCGCGCTTTATCGGAAACGGTATAGCAATGCTCTATGACAGGTCTCGGATCAATATCGCCGCTTTTCATGCCTGCATATACCGGGGTACCGGTCGGCAGAAGCCCGCGAATGACGCCGGAGATCGCAGCGAAAACCGGTTCTCCGTCAACTTCTGCAACCGCTTTTCCCTTTTCAATGACGTCGCCGATAGAACAGATCTCCGTAAATACCCCGTCTTTCGGGGCTCTCAGCACGCGTTCGGTCGTGAAGCCGCTGATGCTGCCGGGTATACCGGTGTTCGGTTCAGCTGCACCGCTCAGAATCACGCGCCCGAGATCGTGTCCCCGCATCGTTTCGATGACCGCATGACAATCGATTCCAGCAGTAAATCCGGGTCCCAAAGCAATCACAACCGGAGCGTCGGAAACGGCAGTGCCGAGATTGCGTTTTGCAAGGATCGCATCGACAACGACATCCGGATGCAGTGATCTGATACAATCCGCTTTCGAATCGGCGAGTACTGCGATATGACCGCGTTGATGGATCGCTTGGATCTCGTCGATTGTTTTTGCATATTCTGCGGTGACGTCCTCAACCGTAAACGCACCTCGCAGTATCGCCTCCGAGAAGCAAACCGTTCGACGGATCGAAGTCGGATGGGGAAGGTCAGTCATCACGATCGAAAATCTGCAATGCGCGAGCCGTACGGCGACACCGCTTGCAAGATCTCCTGCGCCCTTGATTACGATCATATGGTTATCCTCCGAAATGCTTTGATGGGATGTTCCGTTTGCCACGCGGTAATTGCAACCGGTACGGAAAACCGCTTTGCAAGCGATTCCGATTTTGAAATCAGCTCAGGATTATCCGCTTTGTTGATAACAATTCCGTCGCAGCGCGGATAGCCGGACAATACGGTATATATCATTTCTTCGGTTACGGGATCGTCAACCGACGCATGACAAAGCTCGGCATACAACCCGGGACGATGCGCAACATCTTTGATCGGCTTGCCGAGTCCGTCGATACCGATCACAACAAGGACGGTATTCGCCTCGTCCGGAATCACCGGCTCGTGTGATGCGTGTGCTTTCAAAGGAAGCTGCCGCGAACCGTCCGCTTCCACAAGGACATAGTCCGCATACTGCATCAGTTCAGAAAATGGCTGATCGGGCATCGACAGCTTCTGTCCGTCGATCGTTCCTGTTGATACCGCCTGACCTGTTTCAAGTACAGCAGAGAGACGGGGGAGAAACGGGAATTGCGACGGGCGAAGAATTCGCGTCGATGTGCAGACGATAACGGAACCTTTCCCGCGTAATTCTTCCGCAAGCGCATACATCGTCGACGTTTTGCCGCCGCCGCCGATCAGCGCAGTGATTCCTTTTTTGATTTTAAAAAAATCAGCAATACCCTGCATGTCGCCATCCTCGCTATTCTTTGTTAAGAATAACACTTTTCCAAACGAAAGTAAAGAAAAGGATGCATGTGAATCTGCAGTCATAAAAAGCGACGCCCCGGGAAGGAGCGCCGCAAGTATCGTTATCCGCGAATCGCTTTGATCGCTTCGGCAGGATCAAGCGCTTTAAAGACCGCGCTTCCTGCAACCAGAATATCCGCGCCTGCATCGCGGCACAGCGCAGCGGTTTCCGGATTCACGCCGCCGTCGATTTCGATCAGCGTCGATAAACCGCGCGAGTTGATTTCGGAACGCAGTTCCCGTATTTTACGGAGTGTTTCCGGGATAAATGATTGTCCGCCGAAACCCGGATTAACGCTCATCAGCAGAACAAGATCGCATTCCGGGAGCACATGCGTACATGCATGGATTGATGTAGCGGGATTCAATACAACGCCCGCTTTCATGCCTGCTGCATGGATCGCCTGCAAAGCGCGGTGCAGATGACGCTCGGAAGATTCCACGTGAATGGTCAGAATATCGGCGCCCGCCTTCTGAAAGGGGACGATCCAGTCACTCGGATGTTCTACCATCAGATGTACGTCGATCGGAAGGTCGGTCAACGGACGAATGGCTTTGCACATATCCGGTCCGAAAGTGATGTTAGGAACGAAATTCCCGTCCATGACGTCGAAGTGTACCCAATCCGCGCCCTGGCTTTTCAACTTTTGTACGGCTTCGCCCATGGCAGCGAAGTTGGCGGACAGGATTGACGGAGCGACCTTAATCATACCGATGTTTCCTCCTTGTTTTGTATTCCAGTGCAATTTGACAGTATCGTTCATATCGGGCTTTTGTAATACCGCCGGTTTCGAGCAGCGGCTTTACACCGCAATCCGGTTCTGTTATGTGCATGCATCCGGGGAAGCGGCACGGTCCGGCGTTTTGAAATTCCGGATAACACGCATTGAGCGCATCCTGCTCGAGACAGTCCGTTTCAAACATGGAAAAACCCGGCGTGTCCAGCACCATACCGTTTTCAAACGGCCAGAGTTCTGCGTGCCGTGTCGTATGTCTGCCGCGTTCGGTCTTTCTCGAGAGCTCTCCGGTTTCCAGATGCAGTTCCGGGATCAGCGCATTGAGCAAGGAAGATTTTCCGACGGCAGATTGTCCGGCAAAGCAAGTGATTTTGCCGCTGAGACATTGTTTCAATCCGGCAAGACCCTCTCCGGTTTTCGCGCTGACCGTGAGAATCCGGAACGCGTGATAGTCTTCCGTAAAGACCTTTTGTATTTCGTCGTTTGACGTATCGATTTTATTCAATACGGGAACGGGTTCGATTCCGATCCGTTTTGCCGCGATAATCAACCGATCCAACAGCAGCCAATCCGGTTCTGGAACGGATGCCGAAATGACGATCAGAAGCTGATCGACGTTCGCAACCGGAGGTCTTACAAGCAGATTCTTCCGCGGAAGAATTTCATCCAGCTGTGCATAGCCCTGCTCTTTGATGTCGATCACGACACGGTCACCGACCGTAGGAACCATGCCTTCACGGCGAAACGATCCGCGCGCTTTGCAGGTTGCAAGTCTGCCGCTTTCCGTCAGCACTTCGTAGAAGCTGCCGACGCCTTTCATCAACAATCCCTGTTCTTTCATTTGACAAATGTAATGGATTGCGGTGCGGAACGAACCATATTGTTGACATACAGATACAGAAGTCTTGTGACCTGTTCGTATCCGTGCACCGTTGCTGTCTCGGTGATGGAAGTCGCCTGTTTCTGATACTTCTGCGAATGCAGAATCACACGGTACGGTATGTCCTCAAAGTTTGCGGTTTCATATCCGATCTCTACAAGGTTCTCGGGGAGATCGTCTTCGAGGGACAGCGCAAACGATACGGCTGCTTTATAGGAACCGAGCGATTTGCGATAGATTCTCAGCCGGACCGGTGTATTGATCGTAAACAGGGCGTCCGCGTTTTGAGATGCGATCGGAGATTCCTGAGGCGTTGTTATATCGGAATCTTCAACGGAATACACCGTCGGAGCGGGCGTTGCAACCGAAACAGTTTCCTCTTCCGGAACTGCCGTGACTTCTGCAACGATCGTTTCCGTATCGTCGGTCGGAGCGAGTGTGGACGTAGGTTCCGGAACAAGCGCTGGCGTTTCTTCCGAAGGAACGGGCGTCGGAATATCCATTGCTATCGGTTCCGTTGTTTCAACAGCCTGTTCAAACAGCGTAACCTGTTCGCCGTCAGACACATAGATCGATACAACGGTGTTGTTCGGCGTATCGACCTGCGCCTGATCTGTAAACTCAACGATCAGATTGCTGAATCCGCAGTCGATATACAGACAGTGCAGCGCGTCGTCAAGCGTGTACCCGATCAGATCCGGCACCGTTCCTTTGGCAGTGGCGTCTTCCGTCGGTGCAGGCGTATCGTCCGCTGCGGTGCTCGCTTCGATTTCCGGCAGATGTTCCGTCGTTTCGGCTTCCGGATCGATCGACTGCCCGGATTTGCAGGATGTTGCATAGATCAGCACAAAGATGCCTATCAACATGATGGGCAAAAAGACGCACATGGCGATAAGAATATACGTCGAAGGACGATGCTTATCCTTTTGCGATTTGTCAACCGGATCGTTCACAAACGTGCCGTTCGGATCCGAAAGAGAACGCACCAGGTCCGAGCGCATTTCACGCGCTGTATGGTACCGGTTTTCCGGATCCTTTTCAAGATCCTTCAAAACAATATCGTTGAGCGATTTCGGGAGCTCCGGTACAAGTTCGATCGGAGGCACCGGTTTTTCCTGCAGATGCATCAGTGCAACGCTTACCGTGGAATCCGCTTCAAACGGAACGGTGCCGGTCAGCATTTCATAGAGGCATACGCCGACGGAATAGAGATCGCTCTGTTCGGTTGCGATGTTTCCTTTCGCCTGCTCCGGCGAGATGTAATGGACGGAACCGAGTACTTTCTGACCGGAAAACGTAACCGTCGATGCTTTGGCTTCGCGCGCGATACCGAAGTCCGCTAGTTTTACACGTCCTTTGTCGGTAACGATGACGTTCTGCGGCTTCACATCACGATGAATGATTCCGTGCGAATGTGCGGCTGACAATGCATCCAGGATCTGACAGGTGATGCCGATTGCCGTGCGAACCGGCAAAGCGCCGTTCTTTTCGATCAGGTCTTTCAGGGTATGTCCTTCGATATACTCCATAACAAGATAGGGGAGCCCGTTATGCGTTCCTGCGCCGTATGCGCGCACGATGTTCTCGTGCGACAGGGCAAGAACCGCATTTGCTTCCCTCGTAAAGCGACGAAGGAATTCCGCATCGTCCTTGAACTCTTCTTTGAGCATTTTTACGGCAACGATACGGCGATTGCCCATGTTGATCGCCTTATATACATGCGCCATACCGCCGCTTCCGATGAGTTCCGTGATACGGTATTTATGATCGAGGATTGTGCCGATCATGCAATACCTCCGTCATTCATTGCCAGGACTACCGTGATGTTGTCCCGACTTCCCAACGCAAGTGCGCGATCGATCAGCTTGACGCAAGCCATGTCAAGGTCGTCGCAGTTCTGCAGAAAAGAAGCCATTTCTTCGCCGTTCATCACGCCGCAGAGTCCATCGGAACAGAGGAGCAGAATATCTCCGGGCTTCCATTCGCAGGTAAATATATCTGCCGAAAGTCTGTCCTCCGATCCGATCGCACGCGTGATCAGATTGCGCCGGGGATGTGTTTTTGCTTCCTCCGGCGTAATGATGTTGCGGCGGACAAGTTCGGCGACAAACGAGTGATCGTGCGTGATCTGACGAATCGTTTCGCCGTCAAAATGATACAGACGCGAATCACCTACATTGGCAGCCGTGAATTCCCGTTCATCCATAACCGCAGCGACTAATGTGCAGCCCATGCCGTACATTTCTTCCGAAGAAGATGCTTTTTGCCGTACAGCGCGATTTGCTTCGGCAAACGCGGAGGAGAGTGCTGCTTCACGGCTTGGGTGCTGCTGTTGCAGCGTCTTTCTGAGCGTTTCGATCGACAGGCTGCTTGCAATCTCACCGGCCAAATGACCGCCCATGCCGTCCGATACCGCGACGACATACAGGGCTTCGGTATGCATAAGCATATAATTGTCCTCGTTCTGCGAACGAAGACCGGTTTCCGTTCTACCCGCGAATTTCATTGAGAACCCTCCTTCTTAATTGACCGCATGCGCCTTCGATATCTGCGCCCATTTCACGTCGAACCGTTGCGGAAATATGCATTGCTTCGAGCCATTCTTTATACCGGTGCGCATACGATCTTGTGACGCCGTCCAATCCGCGTTCTTTCACCGGATTGAGCGGAATCAGATTGACATGGCAGAGCATTCCGCGAAGCCTTTCCGCAAGCGCTTTTGCATCGGATTCCGAATCGTTCTTTCCGCCGATCAGAGCGTATTCAAAAACCACACGACGACCGGTCTTTTCGGCATAGGCTTTCGCCGCCTCCAGAACCTGCTCGATCGGATAGACCTTGTTGACAGGCATCAGTTCGCTGCGGACTTCGTTGCTGTGCGCATGCAGTGAAATTGACAGCGTTACGTGCGGCGCATCCTCGATCAGCCGATAGATTTTCGGAACGATGCCGCAGGTCGAAAGGGAAATGTTGCGTGCGCTGATATTCGGTCCCTGTTCGCTTGTCACGCGTCGCAGAAACGTCACTACGTTGTCGTAATTGTCCAGCGGCTCGCCGCTTCCCATCAATACGATATTCGTTACGGTTCGCGGCTTGCCCTCCCGCGGCGGTTCATCACGCTCGATCTCTGCAATAAATGAAAGCATTTCACCGGGGCGAAGAGAACGCACACAGCCCTCGAGTGTGCTTGCGCAGAACCTGCAGCCCATATTGCAGCCGACTTGCGTGGACAGACACACCGTATTGCCGTAGGAATATCGCATCAGCACGCCTTCAACCAGATTTCCGTCTTCCAGCTCAAAAAGATACTTGACCGTTCCGTCTTTCGGAGAAACCCGCTTATCGTAGATCCGTGCACCGCCGAACGGAATCGTTTCCATTTGTTCGCGCAATGCCTTCGGAAGATTTGACATTTCCTTCGGGCGAACGCCCTTATGAAGCCATTCCTGTACCTGACCGATCCGGAATTTCGGAACGCCGAAAGAACCGACAGCCTCGGCAATTTCGGAATCGGTCATGTCCATCCAGTACATCGGATCAGCTCCTTCTCATTCTTGCGTAGTAAAATCCGTCCGTTCCGTCGCGGGAGGGGAGAAGCTGGCGCTCTTCCTCCAGCGCAAACGCGGGATGTGTCCTCAAAAAAGCTCTGACGCATTCGCCGTTTTCGCGCTTGACGATCGTACACGTCGCGTAGACCAGCAATCCGTTCGTGCGTACATAGTGCGAACACGTTTCGAGGATCGCCGACTGGATAACCGTTAGCGCGTTTACGGCTGCTTCATCCTTATGCAGGCGTACATCGGGCTTTTCGGAAAGAAGTCCGAACCCGCTGCACGGAACATCCAAAAGAACGGCGTCGAATCTGTCTTTATACTCCGGGTCGTACACCGACGCATCGCGGCATTCGGTTTCAACGGAAATTCCGAGACGAGCGAATGATGCTTTCATCAGCTCGACACGATGCGGATGCAGTTCCCAAGCCTCTATCTCTGCAGTATTCTTCGAAAGAGATGCAAGATATGCGGACTTGCCGCCGGGAGCCGCACAGGCATCCAGAATCTTTTTGCGATGCACATCGCCCAACGAGCGGCAAATGAGCATGGCGCCTTCGCCCTGTACGGCAAATCTGCCTTCTCGAAACAGAGGATGATGCGCTATATCGAATCCTTCTGTCAGCATCAATCCGTTCGGATCAAGTTTGCACGGTACCGCAGATACCGGCAGCGCTTCCATAAGTGCCTGTGTCGTGTACGGGTACTGCGCGCGAACTACGGTTCCGATCGGCTTATGATCAAGCAGCGCTTCGGTCTCCGACTCTCCGTATTCGGCGATCCATTCATTGACCAGAAAAGCAGGAACGCCGTATCGGATCGAAAGACGTTCGACCGGATCCGCGGGCAGGGGAGGGAGCGCGGTTCTTTCGCAGTCGATCTTTCGAAGAACCGCATTGACAAGTCCGCAGCTTTCTCTTTTGCCGATGGATCGACAGAGACGCACGGATTCGTCGACAACCGCATGCGGCGGTGTTTTCAGGAACAGCAGTTCGGTCGCCGCCATACGCAAAAGATTACGAACGAAACGCTTTTGCCGTTTGCAGTAACGCGACAGAATGAAATCCACATACGATTCCTGCTTGATCGTTTCATTGACGATTGCATACAGAAAAGGGATCCCTTTCGCATCAACGGACGAAGACGCTTCTTTCAGTGCAAGATTCGTATATGCCTCGTCTTCGAGAATCCGGACGAGCGTTTCCAGTGCGGCGCGGCGAACGTTCAGCATAATTGCTTTTTGTCGATCGAGCATCCGTGAAGGAAAGTCGATGCGTCCATGCGTTTCTTCCCGCTTGCCTGCAAAGATATGATCTCGAGCGCTTCGTCGGCGCAGCAAAGGAAAAGCCTGCCGTTGGATTCTCGAAGCGTTCCCGGTGCATCGGGAAAGATCTCGTCCGTACGTCTGGTGGTAAAGATCTTCAACGGCTGACCGTCAACCAGTCCGTATGCGCAGGGCCAGGGATTTGTTCCGCGGACAAGATCGTGAACGGCTTTGGCCGGACGACACGCATTGATATGTCCGTCCTCTTTCGTAAGCATGTGGCAGACGGTTGCATCGTCCTGGTTTTGCGGGATTCTGACAAGCGTACCCGCTTCAAGGCGGTCCAGCGTTTCGAGCAGCAGTTTTGCACCGAGAACGGCAAGACGATCGGAAAGCTGTTCATAGGTCTCATCCGGATCGATCGGCGTTGTCGCTTTCAGCAGCATATCGCCGGTATCCATGCCCTTATCCGTCATCATCGTCGTGACGCCTGTTTCCGTTTCACCGGCAATGATCGCGCTTTGGATCGGAGATGCGCCGCGGTATTTCGGCAGCAGCGAGCCGTGAACGTTAATCGTTCCGAGCGGCGGAACGGCAAGATTTCTGACGGACAGCAGCTGTCCGAATGCAGCGGTCACCATCAGATCGGGGGCAAATGCTTCAAGCGCTTCCAGCCCTTCTGCAGAACGGATCTTTTCAAACTGATATATGGGAATCTCGTTCTGCGCGGCAAACACCTTCACCGGTGGAGGCGTCAGGATCGCTTTGCGTCCGACGGGACGGTCGGGCTGCGTAAATACGGCAAGCGTATCTCCCCGACGCATCAGAGCCTCGAGACTCGGCAAAGCAAATTCAGGTGTGCCCAAAAACGCAATTCGCATTGATTACTCCTTAAAATCTGCAGGCGGTTCCGTTACAAGGCGCTTATAGACTTTTCCGTCCAGATGGTCGGTTTCGTGAAACACAGCACGTGCAAACAGACCTTCGCCTTCGTATTCGTAAAGATCGCCATTCCGATCATATGCTTCGAGTTTCACCCAATTCGGACGCACGACATATCCGCTTTCCCCGGGGAAGGACAGGCAGCCTTCCATGCCGCCCTGTTCGCCGGAAGAATCCAGTATCACGGGATTGACCAGTTCCACGGGACCTTCTCCGATGTCGATCACGCAAACGCGGCGAAGGACGCCCACCTGCGGCGCGGCCAGACCGACGCCGTCCGCGTCGTTCATCGTTTCGATCATATCGTCGATCAGCTCGGAAAGACGGGCGTCGAACTTTTTAACTTCCTTGCACGGTTTGTACAGCGCAGGATCTTCATTTTTGCGTATGATTCGTAAAGCCATAAGCATCCTCCATTTCAAATATTTATTATACATTTTTTATTGACCTTTGTAAACAAATTCAGTAAAATATCCATGAAAACAGACATTTCAACCGTAAGTAGAGAGAAAAAACGAACGTCTCAACCGGTTATAGAGAGTTGTTTTTCACGATTCAACCGATATGGTAGTTGAGATTTGACAAATTCAACCACAGGTGTATGGTAATTTGGGGATAAAGTTGATATGATTCGGTCATCGAAACAAGGAGGAAAACAAACATGGAACAAAAAGAAACGCTAGGCAAACGGATTGCCGCATTAAGAAAAGAAAAAGGACTCACACAGGAACAGCTTGCCGAAAAGGTCGGCGTCTCCGCGCAGGCGGTCAGTAAATGGGAAAACGACATCAGCTGCCCGGACATCACGCTTCTGCCGCTGCTCGCGGATCTGTTCGACGTATCGGTGGACGAACTGCTCGGCGTCAAGCCGGTCGAACCGCACGTTATTATATTGGATAAGGATGAGGTTCCGAAAGATGAAAAGCAGGGCAAAGGGAGCTTCAGCTGGGAATGGAACAAACACAACGGTCAATGGTCGACTATCGCTTTCTGCATCGGTGCGATCCTCGTTTGTCTGTTTTTCCTGCTGCACAGCTGGGCGGGCATGTTCCCGTACTCGCCGATTGAAAAGTATCCGGACATCATTCTGAACGGATGGAACTACGTATGGCCGCTGCTTGTATTCACCTTCGGCCTGATCAGCGTTCGTTCGAGCATCACGATGGGTGTTGCGATGATGGTCTTGGGAAGCTATGAATTCGTTCGCCGCATCCTGATCGGGTATCAGGTCTGCAAACTGCCTGAGATCGCGTGGTATGTGATCCTGCTCATCTTTGCGATCGCATGGCTGGTCTCCGTCATTCTCAACAAATCGTTCTTCCGCCGCAAGCGCTGCTGTGCGGATCGGAACGGCGTTTACACCGAGAAGAGCCGTCACTCGAAAATGGAATATACGGACGACAACGACTATCTGAAAGCGGATATGCATTTCGGAAACAGCACGATCGTCTATGACCGCGACCTGCTTGTCGGCGGGGACATCGATTCGAGCTTCGGCGATTATACCGTCGATCTTACGAATGTCGTCACGTTTGCGCAGAACTGTCTTTTGAAGGTCGACGCGAGCTTCGGCAACATCACGATCCTGCTGCCGCGCAGCGTCAGTATGGTGAAGTCGTCCGATACCTCGTTCGCGGCGTTCAGTGTGACCGGCGACCCGGATCCGAACGCGACGCAGACGATCATCATCCGCGCTGACGTCAACTTCGGCGCCGTACAGGTCAAGTATCTGTAAGTCAATAGAAAAAGAACCCGGTCGGGATATTCCCGATCGGGTTCTTCGTTTTGTGTTATTTCAATGCTTCCTGCATTGCATCATCTTCATACTGATGCATGTAGAGGTCGTGATAGTAGCCGCCTTTCTGCAGCAATGTTTCGTGATTGCCTTCCTCGACAATCGCTCCGTCGCGAATGACCAGGATGCGATCTGCGTTTCGGATCGTACTGAGCCGGTGTGCCACAACGATGCTGGTACGATCTTTCAACACCTCGGTGATTGCGCTCTGGATCAACTGTTCGGTTTCCGTGTCGATAGAACTCGTCGCTTCGTCCAGCACGAAGATCTGTGGATTTGCGAGAATTACGCGTGCAAAGGAGATCAGCTGCTTCTGACCGGTGGAAAGACGCACGCCGCCTTCGCCGACTTCGGTATCATATCCTTTCTGCTGCCGTTCGATGAAAGAATCTGCGTGAACCATAGCCGCAGCGCGTCTGACGCTTTCTTCGTCCGCATCGGGACGTCCGAAACGAATGTTGTCTCGGATCGTACCCGAAAACAGATGCGGCTGCTGAAGAACGTAACCGAGAGACGATTGCAGCCACAGCTGCGACCGTTCACGATAATCCTTACCGTCTACCAGAATACGGCCGTTTTTCGGCTCGTAGAAGCGGCATATGAGGTTTACGATCGTACTCTTTCCGGCACCGGTTTCACCGACAAGCGCGATCGTTTCACCGGCGTGAATATGCAGATTGAAGTCCCTCAGAAGCGGTTCGGATTCCTTGTAATAGAAATCCACATGATCGAAAACGATATCTCCTTCGATCGGTTCCCAGTTCTCGCGTTTCGGATCCATAGAAGTGCCGTATTTTTCTTCCGCTTCTTTGGAATCCTTTACGTCGGATTCGGTATCAAGCAGGGAAAGGACACGTTCCGCGCTCGCCTGTGCGCTCTGCATATCGGCAAAGATGCCTGCAAGCTGCTGGATCGGATCGAACAGGCTCGACGCATAATTGATAAACGATACGAGCGTACCGGCTGTGATGACGCCGAGAAACGTTTCCGTTCCGCCGAGCGTTGCCTTGACGCCTGCGCCGCCGAATACCAGTGCAAGCGCTGTTCCGACCGCGCCGAGCGATACGACGAGCGGAAAGAAGGTTGCGGACAAAACGGACGCCTTGACGCTTGCTTTTCGCATATCCGCCGTGATCGACTCAAATTCCGCTGCGTTCTGTTCTTCACGAACCAGGGTTTTGGTCGTCATCGCGCCCATGATGCCTTCGTTGAACGCGCTTGTGATGCGGGAGTTGTGTTTTCTCGCGATGCGCTGATAACGAAGGATCTTTTTCTGGATATACAGGCTGACGACTGCAAGCGGGGGAATGACCGCCATCACGATCAGTGCCAGCTTCCAGTTGAACCAGAACATCGCGCCGAACGAAAACAGGATGTAGAATCCGCACCAAAGGAAGTCCGTGATGCTCCATGCGATCATGTCGGACAAGCGAGCGACGTCGCTGACCATGCGAGCCATCAGATAACCCGCAGATGTCTTGTCGTAAAACGAGAACGACAGCGTCTGCAGTTTCAGATACGCTTCCTGCCGGATCGCATAAGAGATCGCCATTTCCATCTCACCGGAACGACCGATAAACCTTGTGGTACCGAACCCCTGCAGGATGACAAGCGCAACGTAGATTGCAAAGAACAGCCAGATGCCGTGCATATCGGGATCGCCTCCCGGACGCACAAAACGGTCGATCGCAAACCGGGTGAGGATGGGGTAAACCGCATCAATGATCGCAACGATCAACATCGTTACGAGGATACGGACAAACAAAGCACGGTTCCGCATTGCATAGCCGAACAGCCGTTTCCACAGCTTGACGTCGACTTTTTCTTCCTGATTGAATTCCGCTTCATTGTCGTAACTCATGCCTGTTCACCTCCTTTCATCCGGAAGTCCTGAATCATTGCGATCCGCCGGTACAGACCCTCTTCACGGATCAGCTCGTCGTGGGTTCCGTTTTGTACCAGTTTTCCGTGATCAAGCACAAGAATCTGATCCGCCTCGCACAGCGTCGTAATACGGTGCGAAATGATAAACAGGATCCCGCTGCCGTGATGTCTGCGCAATGCTTCACGGATTTTTGCGTCGGTTTCAGTGTCGACAGCGCTCATGGAATCGTCAAAGATCATGATCGGCGCTTTCTGCATCAATGCGCGTGCAATCGCAACGCGCTGCTGCTGACCGCCGGAAAGCGTGACGCCGCGCTCGCCTACAACCGTGTCGTACCCGTCTGCAAATTTCTCGATCACGTCATGGACGGCAGCTTCCCGCGCCGCCTCGAACAGCTCCGCTTCGGTTGCTTCTGGCGCAGTCAGCATAATGTTTTCGCGGATCGAACGTGAATACAGGAACGGTTCCTGTAAAACGATCGCGATGTTCTTTCGAAGCGCTGCATGGTCAATATCGTTGATCGGCGTTCTGTTGATGGTAATCTCACCGTCGGTGACGGTATAGAGACGCTGCAGAAGCTGTACCATTGAGCTCTTGCCGCTTCCGGTGCTTCCGAGGATGCCGACCGTCTGACCGGCTTTCGCCGTGAAACTGATGTCGTCCAGAACGTCATTCGGCGTATCGTATCCGAAACTGACATGCGAGAACGCAATATCGCCGTTCAGATCACAATCGGAAATTGCTTTACCCGGTTCGGTTTCATCTTCGGCGTTCATAATCTCATTGAGACGGTCGAGCGACACCGTTGCTTTGCCCATATCCGCAAGCACTCTGCCGAGCTGACGGACCGGCCACGTGAGACGGCTCGTCAGCGACAAAAAGAGATAGATATCGCCGAGTGAAAACGGATCGGCGTTTGCTCTTGTCTTCACGTAGAAGAAGATACCGAACACAAGGGACAGCGCGATCTGAATGTATCCGATCGCGTCCGAAGTGCCCCAGTAAAAGCCGAGCAAGTGCACAAGACGGACGACCTTATTGCTGTAATCACGATTCAGCTTTGTGAATTTATCATATTCCGCACGCTGCTGACCGAATGCGCGCACTACGCGTACGCCGGTGAGGTTTTCCTGCACGGCGGTCGAAAGCGCGCCTTCCGCCTCGTCAGAATCGGTGAAGTACTTGCGGACATACCGGAAATAGAGGAAACTGGAAACGGTCAGTATCGGCATAACCGCCATAGAGATCAGCGCCATTTCCCAACGGATTGCAAACATCAATGCCGCCGCGATACCGAACATGACGACGATCCGGACGATTTCCATCAGCTGATTCGTCACAAACTGGCGTACGGTATCGACGTCGGAGGTGCACCGCTGCACGAGATCGCCCGTCGAAACATGCTTGTGATAATCGTACGGAACCGCGTTCAGTTTGCGATACAGTTTGTCGCGCATCGTTTTCGCCATGTGTTCCGCACCTTTGGCAATATTCTTTCTGCGAAGAAAGATGAACAGACCCTCCAGTACGGTAAACAGGAAGAAGAACGTGCCGCAAAGCCAGTAGTTCCTTGCAATCGGTCCGAGAGATTTGAGCCAATTGAACAATGGTTCCGGAATCGAAGGATCTTTTCCGAGCAGAACCCAGTCAAGTGTGTAGCTTGTAACAATGGATGCGCAGTAAAGGGAAACGATGCCGAATACGACTTCGACCGCGGCAATCAGAAAATGACCGCTTGCTCCCTTCAGCGCAGGTAAAAACAGAGGTTTATATCGATCTTTTTTCATTAAAACATCTCCTGAGGATTGATCTCAAGCTGTACTTCCGAACAAACGTCGCGATGCAGATCGTGAAACGCTGTAATCGCTCCGATTGCATTTTTGAGTCGCTTCGTTCGCAGCAGCTTGATCAGAATCTGATAGCGGCTGAATCCGGATATCCGAGCAACCGGCGCTTCCGCGGCGACAAGCAGCAAAAGATCCTGTTTGCCTTCTTCTCCGAGAATGCTCCTGATTTCGATTTCCAACCGCTTGGCATAATCAAGGCATGCATGTTCCGCTGTACGCTCGTCACGGTCGGCAAAAACGATCCGCACGAACAGAGAGAACGGGGGATAGAGGAGCTTTTTCCGCTCCATGATCTCATAGTGGTAAAAGCTCTTGTAATCCTGATCCTTCGCAAACCGGATGATCGGATGATTCGGCTCATAGGTTTGAAGCACGACGTGTCCCGGCAGATGGTCTCTTCCGGCACGTCCCGCAACCTGCGTCAGCAGCTGAAACGTTCGCTCCGGCGCACGATAGTCCGGCAGATTCAGCGTCGTGTCGGCAGCAACGACGCCGACAAGCGTGACGTTCGGAAAATCATGTCCCTTGGCGATCATCTGCGTTCCGATCAGAACCTGCGCTTCGCGCCGATGGAATGCGGACAGGAGTTTCTCATAGCTGCCTTTGTCGCGCATGGTGTCGGTGTCCATGCGAAGCGTTTTGACGGCGGGGAACAGACGGTGGACCGCTTCTTCGACCTGCTCGGTTCCGATCCCGAATTGCTTGATGAACGCTTTCTTGCAGTTCGGACACTCCTTCGGAAGCGACTTCACTGCGCCGCAATAATGGCAGCGCGTGCGTGCTTCGGTTTTGTGATACGTCATGGAAATGTCGCAGTTGTCGCATTTCAGGACGTAACCGCAGCTGCGGCAGCTGACAAACGTAGCATATCCGCGGCGATTGATGAAGAGCATAGCCTGCTGATCCGAAGCAAGACATTCGGAAAGTCGTTCTGTGAGCTTGTCGGAAAAGATGCTGTTGTTGCCCATCAGCAGCTCGTCGCGCATGTTTACGATTTCAACGGTCGGCAGCGGTCTTCCGGCGACACGATCCGGAAGTTCAAGAAGCTCATATTTGCCGGATAACGCGCGCGTATAGCTCATCAGCGAAGGCGTTGCGCTTCCGAGCACCAGCACGCCGCCGACGGTTTTTACCCGCTTCGCGGCAATCTCGGTCGCAAGATAGCGCGGCTGCGATTCGCTTTGATAGCTCGCCTCGTGCTCTTCGTCGATGATGACCAGTCCGAGCCGTTCCAGCGGCGCAAAGATCGCGCTCCTTGCGCCGATCACGATATCGGCAATTCCGAGACGGATTCTGCGCCATTCATCAAAGCGCTCTCCCGCGGAAAGCCGGCTGTGCAGGACCGCAATTCGATCGCCGAACCGGTCGGTGAATCTGCCGACCGTTTGCGGCGTCAGCGAGATTTCCGGAACCAGCACGATCGCCTGTCTGCCGATTGACAGACAGTCTTCGATTGCTTTCAGATATACTTCCGTTTTGCCGCTTCCGGTTACGCCGTGCAACAGCAAAACGTCTCCGTTTCCCCGTTCCGACGCGGCGCGGATCCTGTCTGCGGCATGCGATTGCGCGTCTGTCAGCGTGTATTCCGGCGTATGGATTTTCAGTTTTGACGGGCGCCTGAAAACGGTCTCGGATTGCTCGATCAGAATTCCTTTGCGAATCAGCGCTTCGACAGCGGAGGTACAGCCCGGATAAAATACGTTGAGATCGGAAACGGAGACTTCTGCGCCGATCCTTGCCGCAAGCTCGAATACGCGCTTTTGTACAGGTGCTCGTTCAAGGCTTTCGATAACAGCATCCGGATCAATATTCTCGGCAAGCGCAACGGTACGGACCTTTTTCTCTTTGATCCGCATGCCGCGCATCTGCGCCGGAATCATGATTCTCAGAGCGTCAACGAACAGACAATGGTAGGACTTTTTCATCCATTCCGCAAGCGCGATCTGTTCGGGCAGCAGTACTGGATAACGTTCGATGATTTTGACGATCTCTTTCGTTTCCGGATAATCGGTTGTCTCTTTGAGCGCAACAACAAAGCCTTCCTTCGCGTGATTGCCCATACCGAACGGAACCAGAACATGGTGTCCGACGGCGATGGGAAGCTCCTCGGGAATGCGATAGGTGAATCTTCGATCCACGGCGGTATGCGCGATATCTACGATCACTTCTGCAAACATGATGCGCTCCTATAAAAAACGCCCGTGCGGGAACGCAACGGGCGGAAAGAAACCGTTCAGTTTTCTTTCGGTGCGTTCAGAATCAGTTTATCGTGATACAGTTCGTCGACCGCCATCGAAACAGGCTTGTTGTTGCCGAGCTTTTCCGGATGATCCTGCAGCTGTCTCGCACGATTGGCTACGGCAGTTACCAGCATGTAGCGGCAGCCTGCTTTTTCCACCAGTTCGTTCAGAGAAGGATAGTTCATCATATCGTTTCGCCTCCTGTTAATTTTGAGATCAATTCTTTATTTCTTACGGTGCGGCAGAGTTCTGCGGTGAGAATGGATTCCATTTCTCCGACCGCTTCATCCACGACATCGTTGATGACCATATAGTCGTAATGCGGCAGCATATTAAGCTCGTCAAGCGCTGTTTTCGTACGGATATCAATCGACTCCTGTGTTTCCGTTCCGCGTCCGACAAGACGTTCTTTCAGGATCTTCAGGGACGGGGGAGCGATAAACACGAGAACGGCGTCCGGGCACGCGGCTTTCACTTTCATAGCGCCCTGCACGTCAATTTCCAGAATTACGTGGTTGCCCTTTTCCCGTTCGCTTTCGACGAAGGATTTCGGCGTGCCGTAGTAGTTCATTCCGAATACGTGCATGTATTCCAGAAACGCGTCCTCTTCGATCATTCTGTCGAACTCTTCCTTGGTGCGGTAGAAGTAGTGCACGCCTTCGACTTCTCCGGGACGCGGCGCGCGTGTCGTCACCGAGACCGACATCTTTATCTCGGGATGCTTTGCCATCAAAGCCGAATCGACCGTTCCTTTGCCGACGCCGGCGGGACCGGAAACGACGACCAGCAGACCTTTTTTCTTTCTTGCCATTTGATGATTCTCCTTATCCTTCCGCGCTCCATTCGGCGTTCAGCCTTCGCGCGATGGTTTCCGATTGCAGCGCGGACAAAACTACGTGACCGCTGTCCATGACAAGAACGGCGCGTGTTTTTCTGCCGCAGCTTGCGTCGATGAGGATACGCCGTTCGCGCGCATCCTGTATGAGACGCTTTACCGGGGCGGAATCCGGCGTGATAACGGCAATAATGCGTGCGCCGGAAACAATGTTTCCGAATCCGACCGATACCAATGCAGAATTATCCGTCATACCGTCACTCCACGTTCTGAATCTGCTCTCTGAGCTTTTCGATTTCCGCCTTGCAGGCAAGAACCGATTTGGTCAGCGCGCCGTCGTTAGCCTTGCTCCCGATCGTATTGCATTCACGGTTCATTTCCTGCACAATAAAATCCATATTTCTGCCGACAGGTTCCTGCGATTCGAGATACTCGCGGAACTGTGCAATATGGCTCTTCAGCCGGACAAGTTCTTCATCAATACAGCAGCGATCCGCAAACAGCGCAACTTCCGTTGCGAGCCTTGCGCGGTCGATCTCGGTGTCGTTCAGCACAGCTTCAATGCGGTCGTTCAGCTTTTGACGATATTCCTCCGCAACGAACGGTGCACGGGCAAGGATCTCTTCACGGTATGCATCCATGGCGTTGACGCCCGATAACAGCGCAGCTTTCAGTCGCTCGCCTTCCGCAATGCGCATCCCGATCAATCCGTCAAGCGCAAGCACGGTCGCTTCCTTGGCTAAGGCGATCAGCGCGTCTGCATCTTCATCGGCAGGAACGATCTCCGTAACGTCGGGAAGGCGGAGGACGTTCGACAGCGTCAGATCGTCCTTCAGCATCAGAGAGCTGTTGGCGGCTTTTGCGGCGGTTACATAGGCATTCAGGAGCGTTTCATCAACACGGACGGTCTTTGCATCGTCACGTGTATTGCGGTAATTGACGAAAACGTCGATATGTCCGCGGACAAGCCTTCCGGCGATCGTCGTGCGGAGTACATCTTCAACGCAGGAAAGCGTACGCGGCAGACGCATCGAGACGTCGAGAAAGCGGTGATTCACACTTTTCAACTCGACCGTCATTTCACGTCCGTCGAGGGACGCCGTGCCCTTTCCGTATCCTGTCATGCTTTTCATATCCATACCCCCACAAAATAATATTATATCATAGGACAGCTCAAAAACACAAGTACAGATCGAGAATTTCGATCATTTTGTTTCCATCAGCCGATAGAGCTCGTCTGCACCCGGCGGATCAAGCGGCGTTCCGTCCGTGAAGCAAAAACCCTGTTCGCTGATTTTACCGATTTTTGCCGCAGCAATTCCGGAATCCCGAAGCGCGGCAAGCATTTCGTTTCCGTTCTCGCATGCGATGAGAAGCGATCCGCTTGACATCAGACGATACGGATCGAGACCGGTCGCTTCGGCAACGGCTGTTGTTTCCGGCAATACCGGGATCGTTCTGCGATCGACGACCGCACCGCAATGCGTCTGTGCCGCAAGCTCCCATACCGCGCCGAGTACGCCTCCCTCGGTAATGTCGTGCATTGCATGCGCACCGTTCTGCATCGCAATACGGCTTTCCGGGACGACCGAAAGGTACTTTGCGAGTGTTTTTGCTTTTGCAATGTGTTCTTCGGATACGTTTCGCAGAAGATCGGCGTGATCATACGCAATCAGTATCGTACCTTCCAATCCCGCCCATTTGGTCATCACGATATCGTCCCCGGGTCTTGCGCCGCAAAGCATCCTGAATCTCGGCGTTCTTGCGATCACGGTCGTGCAGGTGGTTACGCGCGTTACGGCGTCGGTCACCTCGGTATGTCCGCCGACGATATCCACGCCCGCATATTCTGCGGCTCGCTGCAGATCTTCGGTAATCATTGAAACCGTATCTTCCGTTACATCGGGCGGCAGAAGCAGCGTCACAAGAAGCGCAACGGGTTCCGCGCCTCCGGCAGCAGCGTCGTTGCAGTTGACATGCACGGACAACGAACCGATATGCCGGGCGTCAGCCGATGTAATCGGATCACAGCTTGTGACGATCAGATCGCCGCAAAAATCAAGCGTCGCGCAGTCCATTCCGATATGCGGCGCGCCGAACGATTCCGGACGCGTTTTTTTGAACCGGCTCAGGATCAGCCTGTCAAGAGTATCGTTGTCTAACTTTCCGAGTTTCATTTTCCGATCCGTTTTAAAAATTCTTCTTCATTTATCATGGGAATGCCGAGCTTCTGCGCTTTATCCGCCTTGCTCCCGGCATTCTCGCCGACGACGACAAACGACGTGTTTTTCGAAACGCTGCCTGCCGCTTTTCCGCCGTTTTCTTCTACCAGTGATTCCGCGTCTCGGCGTGACAGTCCTGCGAGCGTTCCCGTAATGACAACGGTCATACCGGAAAGAGGCAGGGGACCGTCGTTCGTTTTTGCCGCTTCTTCGGGATGTACGCCGAGTTCCAGAAGCCTGTCGATCTGATCCGCAATTCGCGTGTCGGTAAAGAACAGAACGATTCCGTCCGCAACGATCTCGCCGACGTCGTCGATGGCGGCAAGCGCTTCCTTGTCTGCTTTTCTGACCGCTTCCAATGTTCCGAAATGACGGGCAAGATCCTTTGCGGTTTTGACGCCGACATTCGGGATCCCGAGCGCATAGAGGAACGCTGCAAGCGGACGATGCTTGCTCGCTTCCAGCGCATCCAAAAGATTCTGCGCTTTTTTTGCGCCGAACCGATCGAGTGCGGAAAGCTGTTCATGCGACAGCGCATACAGCTCCGGAATTGTGCTGATGCCGAATGCGTCGATCAGCTGTTCAGCGGTTTTCCCGGCAAACGTATCAATATCCATTGCGTCGCGTGAAGCATAGTGTGAAAGACGTGCGGCGATCTGCGGGCGGCAGGAAAGTGAATTGGTGCAAAAGAGATGTGCGCCGCGCATTTCGACGTGAGCGCCGCATTGCGGACAAACTGTCGGCTTTTCGACCGGACGTTCCGGGACGTCACCCGGAACCGCTCCGAGAATTTCGGGAATCACATCGTTGCTTCTGCGAATAAATACGCGGGAACCGATACCGACGTGTTTTCTCTGCACGTCGTCCCAATTGTTCAGGGTCGCTTTCCGGACTGTGACGCCGGAAAACTCGACCGGTTCGATATGCGCAAGCGGCGTCAGCTTGCCGGTTCTTCCGACTTCCCAGGTCACATCTTCCACGGTGGCTGTCAGTTCCTCCGCTGCGAACTTGTACGCCATTGCCCATCGCGGGAATTTCTCGGTCGCGCCGAGCTTTTCACGAAGCGAAAAGTCAGTCACCTTGACAACCATGCCGTCGATCAGAAAATCAAGCGTATCTCTGCGCTGCTCGGCAAGATCAATCTCGTTCATGATCTCTTCCGTCGTTCTGAGCCATCGCACAAACGGACAGACGGGGAAGCCGTTTTCTTTGAGAAAATCGAGCATTTCCTTTTGATCGCGCAGTTCTTTGCCCTCT
Organism: uncultured Clostridia bacterium; assembly: GCA_946631895.1. Classification (GTDB taxonomy): domain Bacteria; phylum Bacillota; class Clostridia; order Christensenellales; family CAG-138; genus UBA3792. Next base: position 13,558 of record CAMPAN010000008.1, on the reverse strand, counting down.
ATATAACCGACATTATAACAGAATACGTCGAGTTTTCTCGCTGCGGTCACGGCAGGGTCCAGGTTGCGCAAAGCGCCTGCAGCAGCGTTACGCGCATTTTTCAGCGGTTCCGAAGCCGTGCGGTTGTATGCTTCCAGAACGCTGAGCCGCATAATGCATTCGCCCTGTACTTCCATGCGTCCCTTGAACGGTATCGTCAACGGAATAGTCCGTATCGTACGAAGCTGAGGGAGGATCGCTTCGCCGATAACGCCGTTTCCGCGGGTTGCTCCCTGCGTCAGTACGCCGTTTTCATAGGTCAGATTGACGGTCAGCCCGTCGAATTTGTATTCGAGCGCAAACAGCGGCGGTTCTGGGGAAGCGGCGGTAACTTTTCGGATAAAGTCTGTCAGACCTTCGCGTGTACGGACTTTATCGAGGCTCCAGAGCCGTCTGAGGTGCGTATGCTGTTCAAACGTCTTCAGCGGCGCGCCGCCTACGCGCAGGGTCGGACTGTCCGGCAGTACAACGCCGCTTTCCGCTTCCAGTTTCTGGAGTTCATCATACAGCTTGTCATATTCCGCGTCGGATACAAGCGGTGCGTCCTGCTCATAATAGGCCGCCGCATAGCGGTTCAGCAGAGATACCAATTCTTTCTGTCGATCCATAGTTCACTCCAATATCGTCAGCGGAGCAAATCCCGCTGCAAGTTTCTTGACAGCTCCGTTGTCAAAGCGAATCTGAACAATCATTGATGCGCCGGTTCCCTCCGATCCGAGGATAATACCGTCTCCGAATACCTTGTGACGTACGCGATCGCCGGTTTTCCCTGTGAATACCTGCGCCGGTCTCGTCGGTTCCGGTTTTGTTCCCGTGATGATCTTTGCAGGCTCCTGCACTGTCTTGCGAACCGGTGCGGTAAAAGAGTAGGAATTGCTCTCCCAACGGCGCTCGGAGAGCGGCTTTCGTTCGGGACGCGCGTTCGTCATTGCGATCGTGTCACCCATTTCGGTCAGAAAGCGTGACGGTATTGCCGGCTCCGTTCGTCCGTAAAGCGTCCGTTCTTTTGCATAGGACAGAAACAACCGTTTCTTTGCTCGTGTAACGCCCACGTAGCACAGGCGGCGCTCCTCCTCGAGCTTATCGTCGTCGTACCCGGATTGACCGGAGGGGAAGAGTCCCTCTTCCATGCCGCACAGGAATACATTCGGGAATTCCAGACCTTTTGCCGCATGCAGTGTCATCAGGTTCACACAGCCATTTGTCTCATCTACGTTATCTGCCTGTGAAAACAGTGCGACATTTGTCAAAAACGCCTGCAGCACATTTCCGTCGTTTGTCGTATAATTGTTTTCAAACTCCTCGATATAGCCCAGAAGCTCTTCTACAATTTCGGCTCGTGCTTCGTAGTTTTCCTTTTTGTCGTCCCTGAGATACGCATCATAGCCGATGCGTTCCAGAAGTTCTCTGGTAAAATCGGCAAGCGGCATCGTATCGAGCAATTCATATAGCTTTCTATAAAGCGTAAGAAAAGGTGAAATCTTTGCGGCGGTTCGCGCCGGTATATCGTCCGGATCAATCACTGCGCTCATCAGCGGGATGCCGCGACGGTGTGCGCTTTCGGACAGTACGGTGATGCTTTGCGCGCCGATCCCGCGCGAAGGCGTATTGACTGCGCGGAGAAACGCTTCATCATCGGCTGAATTCAGGATAAGACGCAGATACGCCAGAATGTCCTTGACTTCGGCGCGCGAAAAGAACGATACGCCGCCGTACACACGGTAGGGAATCAGGAAGCTTTTCAGCATCATTTCCAGTATACGGCTTTGCGCATGCGTCCGATAGAGAATTGCAAAATCGTCGTAGCGGGAACCCGATCTTGCGCCGCTTGCAATGCGCGAGCAGATATAGTACGCTTCGTCGCGCTCATCCGTCGCCTCATGCACGTCGATCGGGTCACCGCCTTTTTCGGCGGTCCAGAGCTTTTTCTCTTTGCGTCCTTTGTTGTTGTGAATAACCGCGTTTGCCGCTGCAAGGATCTTTTCGGTCGAGCGGTAATTCTGTTCGAGGCGAATGACTTTGCATCCCTCGAAATCCTTTTCAAATTCGAGAATGTTCCGGATATCTGCGCCGCGCCAGGCATAGATGCTTTGATCGTCATCGCCCACAACGCAGAGATTCCTGTGCTTTTGTGCAAGCAGATTCACGATATGATACTGCGCAAGGTTCGTGTCCTGATACTCGTCAACCAGAATATACCGGAACCGTTCGCGATATTTTTCCAGAACGTCAGCGTTTTCTTCAAACAGCCGGATCGTGCAGAGCAGCAGATCGTCGAAGTCGAGCGCATTTGCGTCCTTCAGACGCTTTTCATAGAGTTTGAACGCTTCCAGAATCTGTATCGGCTGACCGGTTTCGCGCAAAAAAGCAAGCGGCGACAGGGAATGGTTTTTTGCATTCGAAAAAATACCGGCAAGCATTCTTTTACTGAAGACCTTGTCGTTAAGGTTCATGTCCTTTATGATGTGTCCGATCAGAGACTGCTGATCCTGTTCGTCATAGATTACGAATGCTTTACCGTAGCCGAGCCGGTCGATCTCCATGGAAAGAATCCGCGCACAAAATCCGTGAAACGTCGCGACCCAGATGGCGCGGGCGTCTGTTTCGACAAGCGAATCGACGCGTTCACGCATTTCCTTTGCGGCTTTATTCGTAAATGTCAATGCAAGAATACGGTAGGGCGACACGCCTTTTTCTTCGATCAGATATGCAATCCGATGTGTCAGAACGCGTGTTTTGCCGCTGCCGGCTCCGGCAAGGATCAGCAACGGGCCTTCCGTCGTCATCACCGCTTCTCTTTGCGGCGGGTTCAGTTTCGATAAGTCCATACAGTCCTCAATACGATTCTTTGGACAGCGAATCCCAGATATAGTTATAGATCGATTCACTGCCGGATTCCCAGTGGCTTCGCATTTCAAGTGCCTGTTCTTCGCTGGCAACCGCAAGCGCAATGGAGAGCATCACGCGGTCAGCTTCTGTTAGAAGAAGATGGAGGATCACACCCGATTCGCTTTTCTCAATATGCGACGATATCTGCGTTTCGTGGAGAAATTCTCTGCGATGTGTTTCAAGATAAGCGTCTATCTTTCTGCGTTCGTCCTGCGGTACGCTTTTCCCAAACATGGAAAGCGCTTCACGTCCGAGATCCGTCACGCCGAGACAGTCACCGAATGGCTTCGGCACTTCGGTCAGAAGTCTGTCTTCCAAAAGTTCACCTAGTGCTTCTTCAAACGAGAAGTACTCCATTTGTGAATTCAGAATCGCCGTGCGGTAGAGCTGTTCCCGCGTCGGAACGGCGCATGCATGTTCTGCAATATACAGCAGGATCAGTTTGTTTTTTGTTTCACCATGTGTAAAATAGGGCATTCCATACCTCCAAAGATATCATATTTTACCATATGAAGAACGTTTTCACAAGTGTTTCGCAAAACAAAATCAGAGGAGCAATTCATCGGAACTACAATATATCACCAAAATTTTACTTTACAAATCCAATATGCTGTGGTATGATACAGCAAATCAATGATTCCTTTAATTCGGTACGAGATGCCGGCAAGGTTGATAACGCATATATCAGGCGTATTCCGTCCTGCCGCTCGTCCGGCAGGATTTTTTCATGGGAGGACGGTATGAACGAGCACATCTTGGTCGATGAAAAGACGATGGATCGTATGTTGATGCGGCTTTCCCACGAGATCATCGAAAAAAATGAAGGCATCAATGAGCTGTATCTTGTCGGCATTCGCCGCAGAGGCGTCCCGCTTGCAAACCGCATCAAAGCCAATATCGAACGATTTTCGGACATCCGCGTGGAGTTGGGCGCTTTGGATATCACGCTGTATCGCGACGATCTCAAGGAACTGTTTCCGACGCCGCAGGTGCACGGCACCAGTATTCCGTTCGATGTGAACGGAAAAACCGTGATCCTTGTCGACGACGTCATCTATACCGGCAGAACCGCTCGCGCCGCAATGGAAGCGATTATCCGGCTTGGCAGACCCGCCGCGATCCGGCTGTGCGTGATCGTCGACAGAGGACACCGCGAGCTCCCGATCGCAGCAAACTACGTCGGAAAGAACGTTCCTACCGCCAGAGACGAATTTATCAGTGTACGCGTGAACGAGATCGACGGCAGAAATGAAATTGCGCTGTTCCGGCGCGATGCATAAACGGAGATAAGCTGCAAAGCAGCTTCTCAATAGACACATCATAATAAAAGGACACAGGGAGGTACATTATGAATCTGGTCTACAACATTAAGGACAAACCCAAGTTCGGTCAGACGCTGCTTTTCGCTTTGCAGCAGCTGCTTGCGATCATGGCGGCGACCATCGCGGTCCCGGCGATCGTCGGTCACGGCATGAGCACCACTGCGGCGCTGTTCGGCGCAGGTGTCGGCACGTTTGTTTATCTGCTCTTCACGAAGTTCAGAAGCCCGGTCTTCCTCGGAAGCTCTTTCGCATTCCTCGGATCCATGGCTGCTGCATTCGCCGGCAGCGTTTCCATGCAGCTCGGCTATCTCGGTCTGATCATCGGTGCACTGTTTGCCGGTCTCGTCTATGTAGTCATTGCGATCGCAGTCAAGATCGCGGGCGTTAAGTGGATAAACAAGCTGATGCCGGCGATCGTCATCGGACCGATCGTTGCGATCATCGGTCTTTCGCTCGCGGGCAACGCGATTGGAGACCTCACCAAGGGCAATGTTAGTATTCCCGTTGAGTCCGTCGAAGTGACGGTCGAAGAAGTCGCCACCGAAGAAGATCGCGCACAGTTTGTGAACTTCGTCGATGAAGAAAACGGCGTACGTAAAAACATCATTGCCGATGTGGATGAAACCCACGCGGTCGTCGAAACCGTCAGCATCAACAACGTACAGGCTGCAAACAAGTATCTCTGCCTCGTCGTCGGTCTCATCACGCTTGCGGTTACCATGCTCTGCTCAGTTTACGGCAAGAAGATGCTGAAGATGATTCCGTTCATCATGGGCATTCTGGCGGGCTATGCAGTTGCTGCGGTGTTCACGCTGATCGGCAATGCAACCGGCAACACTGCGCTGCAGATCATCAACTTCTCCGGATTCAAGACGATGCAGTGGTATCCGGAATTCACGTTTCTCACTGCGATCAAGGGCTTCGGTGAAATGAACGCCGCATACTTCGTAACGATCCTTGTCGCATACGTACCGGTTGCGTTCGTTGTCTTTGCGGAGCACATCGCGGACCATAAGAATCTATCCTCGATTGTCGGCGTCGACCTGACCGAAAACCCGGGTCTGCACCGCACGCTTCTCGGCGACGGTATCGGCTCCTTTGCAGGTGCGATCTTCGGCGGCTGCCCGAACACCACCTACGGCGAGTCCATCGGCTGCGTCGCGATCTCCGGCAACGCTTCCGTCGTTACGATCCTCTGCACCTCGATCCTTGCGATCCTGATCAGCTTCATCGGACCGTTTGCCGCGTTCCTCGCTTCAATCCCGAGCTGCGTCATGGGCGGCGTCTGCATGGCGCTGTACGGATTCATCGCAGTCTCCGGTCTCAAGATGATTCAGAAAGTCGACCTGAACGACAACCGCAATCTGTTCGTGGTTTCCGTTATCCTGATCGCAGGTGTCGGCGGACTGACCGTAAGCTTCGGCAAGGTCAATCTTACCACGGTCGCATGCGCGCTGATCCTCGGCATCCTTACGAACCTGATCCTCGGCGGCATGAAGAAGAAAAAGGAACAGAAATAAGTCGCATTGAACCAAGCCCGCTCGCATATGAGCGGGCTTTTTTGCGTCTCATTTGCCGAACATCCGCATAGAATGGCAAAAACGGAGGGGATGGATATGCAGACGCTGCGATTCGGAGACAAGGGAATATTCGTAAAGTATTTGCAGACCGCGCTTTTGCGCGCGGGAGAGGACGCTGGGAACGTCGACGGTATTTTCGGCAGAAGAACGGAACGTGCGCTTATCCGGTTTCAGGACCGGTTTGGTCTGCGCGCGGATGGGATTGTCGGTCATCTGACGCGAGCAGCGCTCTGGCAGTACCTGTGCGGTTCGACTTTTATAACCGTGCGAACCGGTGAAACAGTCGATTCGATCGCAGAACGATTTCGTACGTCCGTCCAGTCGATTCGTATCGCGAATCCTGCAGCGACGTTTTCGGAAGGAGAGCAGATCATCGTTCCGTTGAACTTTGATATTGTATTCACGGACTTGCCGTATTCTTCTTTCCTAACCGCCTGTGTACTGGAAGGCTTGACGCTTCGCTATCCGTTTCTTGTGAAATATCCGATCGGCAGAAGCGTTATCGGAAGGAGAATCGAAGCGATACGCATCGGCGCGGGACCTTTACGCATAGGCGTCAATGCTGCGCATCACGCAAACGAGTGGATCACGACGCCGCTTGTGCTGCTGTTTCTTGAACGCTATGCGAAAGCACTCTCCGAAAGCGGTACGATCGGAAACGTTTCGGCACAGAAACTGTACGAATCATCGACGCTGACGCTCATACCGCTGGTCAATCCCGACGGAGTCGATCTTGTAAACGGCGCGTTTACGGATGGCGACAGCTATTACGAAAGCGCAAAGGCGCTGTCTGCGTTTTATCCGGCGATTCCTTTTCCGGACGGATGGAAAGCGAATATACGGGGCATAGATCTCAATCTCGGTTATCCGACAGGATGGGAGAATGCGCGTGCGATCAAGTTTGCACAGGGTTTTACGCGACCGGGACCGCGGGATTATACGGGAACCGTGCCGCTCGAAACACCGGAAAACCGTGCTATGGCGGAGTTGACAAGACAGGAACGTTTTGACCGTGTACTCGCGTATCACACACAGGGCAGCGAGATCTATTATTCATATCAGGGACGTGCTCCGTACGGATCAAAAGCGCTTGCCGAACGGTTTGCCGCAGTTTCCGGCTATACTGTCGGAAACGTACCGTATAACAGCAGCTTTGCGGGATATAAGGACTGGGCGATCGATGCGTTCGGCATTGAAGCGTTTACGATCGAAGCAGGCAGGGGAGAAAACCCTCTGCCGATTGACGATCTTATGTCGCTGTATGCGGAAAACGAAGGAATCTTCACAAACGCGCTGCTCGGTTGATACTTGAAAAACAGTGTATTATCTGCTATACTGAGCGCATGGAATCCACGAAGAAAACCTCATTTGTCAAAGGCGCCGCCATTCTTGCCGCAGCAGGATTGATCTGTAAGCTGATCGGCGTTTTTTTCCGTATATTTGCCGTCCGTATCGTCGGAGAGGAAGGCATGTTCTATTATGAACTCGTCTATCCGACCTATTCCTGGCTGCTGATCATCTCCAGCTCGGGCATTCCGACGGCGATCTCGCGCATGGTCGCGGAACGTGCGGCAATCGGTAATCACGACGGCGCAAGACGCGTATTCCGCCGCTCGCTCCTTTTGCTGCTGTTGATCGGCGCAATCACGTCGGCGCTGATGTTCTTCGGTGCAGAATGGATCGGCTCGACGGTTCTGGGCGGCGGGGAAGGCACGAAGTATTCCATGATGGCACTTGCACCGGCGCTTCTGTTTGTTTCGCTGATCTGTGCCTATCGCGGATATCTGCAGGGCTTGCAGCGCATGACTGGAACGAGCATTTCACAGTTTGCGGAACAGGTCTTTAAGTTTATCTTCGGTCTGTTGATAGCGCGTATTCTGTTCCATAAATACGCGGGCACGGAATTCGCTTATGCTGCGGGTGCTGCAGGATTACTGTTCGGTGTGACGATCTCCGAAATTCTCGCACTCGGTGTTATGATGATCTTTTATCGGCATACACGCGGTCAATATCCGGCGCTCATTCAGGATCCGAATCCGCATGAGCGCGTGATCACACCGATGCTTGCGATTGCGATCCCGATCACCCTCGGTGCTTCGATTCTGCCGATTGCGAACCTTTTAGATTCCGCAATGATCAAACGCCTTCTGGAAAGCATAGGATTTTCCGAGGAATATGCAAGGCTGAACTATACGTCGCTCTGTACATATGTCCGTTCGATCATCAATCTCCCGGCAACGCTGACCGTCGGCATCGCCATGTCAATCGTTCCCGCGATTTCAGCGGCGCGTGCACGTGACGATCGCGAAGGCATGCAGAAGCTTTCCCTTTTGAGCCTGAAAATTTCGATGGCGATCGGTCTTCCCTGTGCGGTGGGATTGTCCGTGCTTGCCGGTCCGATCATTAAGCTGCTGTATTCGCGTGTGACGCCTGAGGCGTTCACTATTGCAGTTCGTCTGATGAATGTTGCCGCATATACCGTTGTGTTTATTTCGCTTGTACAGACCGCCACCGGGGCATTGCAGGGCGCAGGCAAGCATCGTTTGCCGATGTGGTTCCTTCTGATCGGAGGCGTCACAAAAGTCGCCGTTAATTTTATCTTTATTCCGATGAAGGAAATCAACATTCTCGGCGCCGTTTTTTCGAATCTTGCATGTTTCGGCGTTGCCGGAATCCTTGATACCGTTGCTCTCCTGAAAGTCACAAAAGCGAAGCTCAACGTACTCGATACGTTCCTGAAACCGGCGATTGCATCTGCGTTGATGGGCGCAGCGGCATGGGGTGTTCAGAAGCTGCTTTCCGGGATCGGTATTTTTCAGGGAAACTGGATGTCACGTCTGGCAACGATCCTAGCGATCATCGCTGCATTTGCAGTATACATGTTCCTGATGCTGCTCTTCGGTATGTTTACAAAAGAAGAACTGACCTATATTCCGGGCGGCAGGAAGCTCGCCCGCTTTGCAAGGAGATAATATGAAAACCGTTACGATCGCACCGCTTTCCACTCCGCAAGCATTGACGATGGAAGCATGGAAAGCTGTTTTGCATGCAGATACGCTCTATCTGCAAACCTCGGAACACCCGTCAGCAAAGCCGGTAAAGGACGCCGGGCTGCATTACGTTTCCATGGATGATCTGTATGAGACCGCCGAAGACTTCGATGCATTGAACAATGCTGTTGCACAGCGTCTCGTTTCCGGCGGCGACTGTGTGTACGCCGTTATGGGAGACGGATGCTTTGCGCAGCTTCCGGCGATCGAAAACGCCGCAAAAAAGAACGGTTTCCGCGTACAGGTGCTTCCGGGTATTTCCTATGCAAAGGCAGCCTTTCCGGAGCTTCAGGACGTTCAGACCTTTACGGCGCGAACGTTGCCGAAGCGGATTGATCCGGGTGTTCCGCTTTGTATTCAGGAACTGGACAACCCTATTATTGCCGGCGAGGTGAAACTCGTTCTGTCTGAGATCTATCCGGACGAATGGCCGGTCACGCTTGCCACGATGCAGGAGGACGGTCATTATTCATACCGGACGTTTCCGCTTTCGGAGCTCGATCGCAGACGCACGCTGTTTGCCGGATCGGTGTTGTATGTAAAACCCGCGTCGTTTGAAGACCGTACGCGATACGGTTATTACGATCTTGTTTCCGTCATGCATCGTCTCCGCGCGCCGGGCGGCTGTCCCTGGGACCGGGAACAGACACATGAAAGTCTGAAAGGCGATCTCATTGAAGAGTGCTATGAGCTGAACGACGCGATCGACGAGCAGAACGATGCCCACATCGTTGAAGAGCTCGGAGACGTTCTGATGGACGTTGTGTTTCATTCGGTCATCGCGGACGAACAGGGACGGTTTAATGAAAATGACGTTGCCGACGGCATCGTAAAAAAGATGGTCTACCGTCATCCGCACGTCTTCGGCTCCGAAAAGGCGGAAAGCAGCGCAGATGTTTTAAAACGCTGGGACGAGCTGAAACAGAAAGAGAAAAATCAGAAGACGCAAAAGGAAGTTCTGTGTGCTGTTCCGAAGCGCTTTCCGGCGCTGATGCGAAGCGCGAAAGTCCAGAAGCGCGCGTCCAAAGTGGGCTTTGACTGGAGCAGTGCGGAAGAAGCGCTCCCGAAGGTCTATGAAGAACTGGAAGAAATGAAAGAAGCGATGCACGGAAACGGCAATCTTTCCGAAGAAGCCGGCGACGTTCTCTTTGCCGCAGTCAATGTGATCCGTCTTTTGGGTCTCGATCCCGAACAGCTGCTGCACGATGCTACCGATAAATTCATCGAGCGTTTCGGCAAAATGGAGCAGCTTGCAAGAGCCGACGGACTTGATCTTTCAAAACTGTCGCTTTATATACAGGATCAGTACTGGGAAAGAGCAAAAAATGCCTGAATATCTTTGAAAAATGCATTTTAGGACTTGACGAACGCGTTTTTGCTTGGTACAATATGCAATGCTCGTCAAAAGGGCACACATTACTTTTAAAAATCATTTATGGAGGAATAATCATGAACAAGACTGAACTTATCGCGGCAGTTGCAGAGAAGAGCGAGCTGTCCAAGAAGGATGCAGAAAAGGCCGTCAACGCAGTTTTCAATACCATCGTTGAAGCTCTCAAGGCGGATGAAAAGGTTTCCGTCGTCGGTTTCGGTGCATTTGAAGCAAAGAATCGTCCGGCACGCAAGGGCCACAATCCGGCAACCGGTTCCGAGATCGAAATCGCAGCAACCAAGGCTGCAGCTTTCAAGCCCGGCAAGGCTCTGAAGGACGCTCTCAACTAATTCGCTTTTCATAATCATAAAGGATCGCATGATTTACGTGCGATCCTTTTTCGTTTCTTATTTCCGGATTTCATCCGACAGCAGAACTGCGATCTCCCGCATACGCACCGGATCGGTTTTTACCGTCGTCCGATCATAGCTCATGATACCGTTTTTCTCCGCTTCGACGTCGCTCAGCTGCGTATAAACTGCACCGCAAAGTCCTTTCGGAATAGCAGGGAGGATCTGATTTGTATACAGATCCGAAAGCGCTTTCCGATACGTTTGCAGATCCCGAAAGAACCGGTATCCGTATTTCTTTCCGGAATCATCCGTACAAACGTATCCGCCGAATTCGGAAAGCAGACAGGGCTTCCTGCCGAATTTCGGCTTGAATTGTCTGAAATACACATGCTCGCTCTGCACATCGCTTTCTTTTCTGCGAAACCATCCGGAGGTTGTGTCAAAGAACCGTGTCGGATCAAGCGGCTTCAGCACACGATACTGTTCATCTGCACAGAATTGCCCCCAGCCCTCGTTAAAGACTGTCCATCCGGCGATACACGGCGTATTGAACAGATGCCGGATTGTTTCCTTTGCCGTCTCCGTAAAGATCCGTCTCGTGCGTTCGTCTCTGTTGGTCATGCGATCACAAAGTCGTTTGAATCCGATCGTCGGCAGTACGGTATCATGACAGAACCGATAGTCTCCGTTGTTGACAAAATCCTGCAGGACCAACATGCCGAGGCGATCGCACGCCTCGTAAAACGGCAGCGGTTCAATCCGGATATGCTTCCGGAGCATATTGAAGCCGTTCTCCTTTGCCGTCAGGATATCTCGTTCATATCCTGTATCGTCAGGAGGCAGACATAATCCATCCGGCCAGTAGCCCTGATCCAACAGTCCGTGGAAGAAATACGGCTTGCCATTCAGAAGGAGACGGGGGACTCCGTTGATTTCACCCTCTGAGACCGTTCTCAAGGCAAAATAAGATTGTATCGTGTCATTGCCGTACCGTAAGACATAACGGTATAAATACGGCGTTTCAGGCGTCCACAGAAGCGGATCGTCAATCCGTACCGTAACGGTCGGTTCCGGCATTTCAACGCGGATCGGACCACCAGGCGTTATGATTTCAAGAGAAGCGTTGGAAAACGGATGATTGGTTTCCACGGAAACGGTTACGGATTCAAGCATCGGTACGATCTTCAAACCGGTTACGTAATCAGACGGAACGACTTCCATCCAGACCGTTTGCCAGATTCCGGAAAACGGCGTGTACCACATACCTCCGTTTTTCGCTTTTTGCTTTCCCCACGGATACGCATGGTCGATCGTATCGGTCGCGTTTACAATCAGCTCGTTTTTCTCTGACAGAAAATCTGAAATATCAAACGAAAACGGAAGATATCCGCCTGCGTGCCGTCCGAGAAGCGTGCCGTTCAGAAAAACTTCTGCAATCTGATCGACTGCGCCGAAATGAAGGATCACGCGCTCCTGTTTCTCATGTTTCGGGCAGTCGAACAACCGTCTGTATCGCATTGTTTCCCCTGAACCGATCCGGCGTCCGATTCCCGAAAGCGGAGATTCCGGCGGATAGGGGACGTTGATCGTTTCGGAAAAGGACGCAGGAAGTCCGCCGTCGGTAACGGCGAAATCCCACGTCCCGTTGAGGTTTATAAAGCTAAGGCGCCGCATCTGCGGACGCGGATAGGCGTTAAGCATGCTGCGCTTCCTTTCGGGCGCGGAGCCGCTCGCAAAGGATCACGATCGCAATCGGCAACAGCACGATCCCCGCCCATAAAAAGATGTTCGCGTTCGGAATAAACGATTGCGTTTTGTCCTCGTTGATATATACCTCCGCGTTCCGCAGAACGAGCTTGCCGATCTCCGGCCCAATCACGCCGGGAATCAGCACCTGGCCGATGATGCGGAGACCCTGGAAGCGCCCCGCCATGCCCATGGGCGTGCAGTCGCGAATGCGTGCGCCGAAAACGGCCATGCCGCAAAGATATCCGCACATCATCAGAAGCGAGCCGATAAACACAAGCGCCGTGCTTTTGAACAGGAACAGGATCGTATAGCCAAGCAGCAGCACGCACAGCGCCGGGATCAACGATTTTCCGTAGCCGATCCGGTCATAGAGCCGCCCGTAGAATGCGGTCGCGACGGCCGCCAACAGGATCGCCGGCGCCATGATCAGGACGTAGTTGTCGAGCCCGAGCGTGACGGTATAGTAGAGGATCAGATACGGCATGAAGACCTGGATCGAAATGCCGAAAATCGTGAAGCCGAGCAGAGAAAGATACAGATTCGCGTTGTTGCGGATCACGCGCGGCCGGAATCCGTAAAACAGCGTGGCGAAATAGCCTTCGGTCTGCTTTTCGGGCTTCGCGCTTTCGTCGATCAGGAAAAAGCCGAGGATACCGGCAACGATCACAATCCCGCCGAGGATCAGATAGATCACAGTCCAATGCTGCGCGTTTTCGTGTTTGGCCCACATCGTACCGCCGAACACAACGAGGATCGCGACGAGCGGCATCATGGCGTTCAGGCCTTCGGCCTTGCCGCGGTTCGTTTCATCCGTGCTGTCCGTGAGCCACGCATTGAAGCAGGCATCGTTGGCGGTCGAGCCGAAGAAGGTCATGATGCAGTCGAACACGATCACGAGCGTCACGCCGATCGAAGCGGCCTTTGCGGCGATCTCTGCCTCATCCTGCGTCCCTGAGGGCAGCAGCGCGCGGATCCAGTCGACGCGTAAAAAGGCGAAGCACAGGATCGAAACGCCCCAAAGGATATAGCCGATGGTGATGAACGCCTTGCGTTTGCCGAGCCGGTCGGAAAGCGCGCCGATGAACAGCGTCGTCAGCGTTGCGGCGATGGCGCTTGCCTGTACCATCAGCGCGATCTGTTCGGGCGATGCTTTGAACATGTGATAGATGAAGACGTTGAAATACATGTTTTCAACGACCCATGC
>CAMPAN010000007.1 GCA_946631895.1 uncultured Clostridia bacterium | reverse complement strand
TCGGTTCATGCGGTACTGAAATGAAGTCCTTCTTTTGGTGGTACAAGCAGCATACCGTTTCGACTGACTACAACCGAAGAAACAGGTCAACATATTCGAAGGCAGCAACTAAAATACGTACCTTGTACCATGCGAAAGCAATAATCCATCTGTCAATTTGATACACAAGATGATCGTGTTTTCATCGGAAAAATCATTATGTCCATTGTCAATCCACTCCGCAAAAACATCTCTTAGCTTTGCCGCTATATGCTTATTCTCTGGTTTTTCAAAATAACCCAAATTTATTCCTTTTCCATGCGCAGTAAACCATTCTCCAGTAACTGCTACAACAGGGTTATTGCGAATTTGCTGCATTTTGTTCGAAAGTGCGTAGGTAATAACATAAAAGCATTCATCCTCATAATATGCATTCACATAACGGACATATGGGATTCCATTTTCTTCTGTTGCTAAAGCGATCACGCTGTCTTTTCCAAAACGTTCTTTCATTATTTGTTCTGCTTCAATACTTAGTCTTTTCATGGCTGCTCTCCTATTCTTTTGTTTTTAGCTCTGTTTTAGATAGCTCGCATCTTTCGGCTCATACGGAACTGATATGAAATCTTTCTTTTGGTGGTACAAGCAACATACCGTCTCCACGTGCTGCGTGTGCGGGAACATGTCGACCGGCTGCACGTGCTCGATCCAAAAGCCATAGGTTGACAGAATCTTTGCGTCCCGTGCAAGCGTTGCCGGATTGCAGGACACATAGACGACGCGACTGACGCCGCTTTCCGCGATCGCCGAAATGACCTGCTCCTCGCAGCCCTTTCGCGGCGGGTCGATCACGATCGCATCGGGACGCATGCCTTTTCGGACAAGATCCGGAAGCACATCCTCGGCAAGTCCGCAAAGAAACTCTGCGTTGCCGATCCCGTTTTCCGCGGCGTTCTTTTTCGCGTCCTCGATCGCCTCCGGGACGCATTCGATCCCGACGACCTTTCCCGCATGTTGTGCGATCGCAAGCGAGATCGTACCGATCCCGCAGTAAACGTCCGCGATCGTTTGATCCGGTTTGGGATCCAGTAAACGGATCGCGGTATCGTAAAGCTTCTTTGTCTGCTCCGGATTGATCTGCAGAAAGCTCTGCGGACTGACGGCAAAGCGAAGATCGCCCTGCTGTTCCGTAATTTGCGGTTTGCCTTTCAGCAGTGTGAATCGGTCGCCGAACAGGACGTTCGTGTTCCGGTCGTTGCGGTTATGGTACAGCGATTCGACGTCGAGCATTTTGATGAGCGAATCCTTTGCCGGAAGCTCGCCTTTCGTTACAACGGCGACCATGCGTTCGCCCGTCGCCGTCACGCGGATCACGCAGGCGCGTAAGCACCCCTTTCCCGTCGTTTCGTCATAGACGCGGACATGGTTGCGGTTTGCCCATTCTGTCACGGTTCGCGCAAGCGCCGTAATGCGTGCGTCCTCGATCGGACAATCAAAGAGCGGGATCAGTCGATGGCTGCGCTCCGCATAGAAGCCGAACACTGCGTAGCCGTCGACGAATCCGATCGGAAAGCTGCCCTTGTTGCGGTAGCGCTTTGGATCGTCCATACCGATCGTCGGCTGCACTTCGACGCCCGTAAACCCGCCGAGCCGTTCGAGACAGTCCTTCACAATCTGCGTTTTGGTCTTGAGCTGTTCCGTATAGTCCAAATGCATGAGCGCGCAGCCGCCGCATTTTTCGTATGCTTCGCAGAGCGGCGTTACGCGGTGCGTGGACGGTTTCAGCAGGTCCGTGATCTTTGCAATGCAGTACTTTTTTTCGACCTTGATGATATGCGCTTTTACGGTCTCTCCGGGCAGCGCAAACGGAACGAAGAACGCAACGCCTTCGGATCTTCCCACGCCCTGTCCTTCGCTTGTTACACCCATGATTTCGAGCGTAAGTTCCTGATTCTTTTGAAACGGATTGACCTGCTTCATTTCAGTACAACATTCTCCTCACCGAATTCCGCCTTCAGTGCACGAAGCAGAGATTCGCTCGGATTGACGGACCAATCTTTCGGCGCGCCCTTTGCGAGCTTCTTTGCCGTATCATAGAGCACCATCGCCGTTCCGCCGGGGAAAGAATGCGTGATGCGCCGTACGCGGTTCTGTTGTTCGTTGTTCAGATACGGAAGACGAATATACAGCGTCTGCATCGCGTCCTTCAGCGATTTGACCGAGTCGACGAGGATCGAATTTGCACGGTCTTCACGGATCGAGATCCGCCCTGTGATTTCAACAACATTCTCGTCATAGAACTGTGCGGAGCAGGCTTGGAGCACCTTCGGAAAAAGCATCAGCTCGACCGATCCGGAATGTCCCTCAAGCACGCCGAGACCGATGAGACCGTTCCCGCTCTTGGTCGGTCGCTGCTTGCACGATGTAAGCATTCCGCCGACGGTTACCGTCATTTCATCGGTAACAGCACCGGTCCCGTCCGCTTCCGACAGATCGGCGACGGTGAACGGATACCGCGTCAGCACGTTTGCGAAAGCGTCGAGCGGATGTCCGGACAGGTACAGACCGGTTGCTTCGCGTTCCATGGCGAGAAGCGCGGAATGCGATAGCTCTTTCATCTTCGGGATCGCCATCGTCGACTGTGCGGTGATCGAAGCGCCGAAGTCCAGATCAAAGAGCGACAACTGACCGGATTCTCTCGTCTTTTGCGCACGCTGTGCGGCATCGAGTGCCTGCGCATACACGTTCAGCAGGCTGCTGCGGGTATAACCCATTTCGTCAAAGCATCCTGCAGAAATCAATCCCTCCAGCATGCGCTTGTTGAGTCCGTGCGTACGGTTCACGAAATCCTCGAAATCCTTGAACGGACCGTTTTCCTTCCGATCGCGAACGACGTCACGCATGACGGTTTCGGAAACGTTCCGAACCGACGACAGTCCAAAGCGGATCGCGTTGTCTTCGACGTTGAACAGCGCCATGGATTTATTGACGTCCGGCGGAAGGATGCGGATCCCGAGCTTTCTTGCCGAATATACATAAGCCGCAACGCTGTCCGTATTCTGCCGATAGCCGTTGATCGTCGCGGCAAACAGCTCGGTCGGATAATAGTGTTTCAGATACGCCGTCCGATACGCCACGACCGCGTAGCAGGCTGCATGCGCCTTGTTGAACGCATAGGACGCGAAGTCCATCATCTCGTCGAAGATATGATTTGCAACGTCCTCCGGCACACCGCGCTTGATCGCGCCGTCGACGCCGTCCGTACCGTAAACAAAGAAAGTCCGTTCCTGTGCCATGACGTCATGCTTCTTTTTGGACATGGCGCGGCGGACAAGATCGCTGCGGCCGTAGCTGTAGCCCGCAAGCGAGCGAACGATCTCCATGACCTGCTCCTGATAGACCATGCACCCGTAGGTATTCTTCAGGATCGGCTCCATCAGCGGATGCGCATATTCGATATTGCCCTCATGTTTGCCGCGAATATATCGCGGGATCTGCTCCATCGGACCGGGTCGGTACAGTGAAATGCCTGCGATCAAATCTTCAAAGCAGTCCGGGCGAAGCTGCATCATGAACTGACGCATGCCGCCGGATTCAAGCTGGAACACGGCGTCCGTATCGCCAGCCGCGATCATCTTCCAGACCTCCGGATCCTCGAAATCGTTCTTCGAGAAATCGGGGATAGGCTTTCCTTCCTGCCTGATAAAATCGAGCGTATCACGAATGATGGTCAGCGTGCGAAGTCCCAGGAAGTCCATCTTAAGGAGCCCGAGCTCCTCGAGCGTCGTCATCGGGAACTGCGTGGTCAGCGCGCCGTCGTTGCTCGTCAGCGGAACGACCGTGTTCAGCGGCACGCCGGAGATCACGACGCCGGCGGCATGCGTGGAGCTGTGCCGCGGAAGTCCTTCGAGCTTCATGGACAAGTCAAGCACGCGACGCATGGTATCGTCGGTTTCATACAGGTTTTTCAGTTCCGCGTTCAACTGGATCGCTTCGGAAAGCGTGATCTTCAGCACGTTCGGAATGAGCTTTGCGAGCTTATCCGCATCGGCATAGGGCACGCGCAGAACGCGTGCGACGTCGCGCACGACCGCCTTTGCCGCCATCGTTCCGAACGTTATGATCTGCGCGACGTGTCCCTCGCCGTATTTTTCGCCGACATAGTCGATGACTTCCTGACGCCGCTCATAGCAGAAATCGACGTCGAAATCCGGCATGGAAACGCGTTCCGGGTTCAGGAATCGTTCAAACAGCAGATTGTATTTCAGCGGATCGACGTCCGTGATATCCAGAAAATACGCCGCCAGTGAAGCCGCGCCGCTGCCTCTGCCGGGACCGACCATGATCCCGTGCGTTTTTGCGTAATGGATGAAGTCCCAGACGATCAGATAATAATCGACGAAGCCCATCTTTTCGACGACGGAAAGCTCATATTCCAAACGGTCGTGCGCTTCCTTGCCTGCGTTCGGCATCTTTCTCTGCATTCCCTCCGCACAGAGTTTCCGGAGATAGACGTCGTTCGCCATCCCGTCCGGCGCGGTGAAATGCGGCAGACGGCGTACGCCGAACCGGATCTCAACGCTGCATTTGTCTGCAATCTCGTTGGTGGTTTCCAACGCATCCGGATCGTTCGGAAGCGCTTCCGCCATTTCGTCATACGATTTCAGATAGAACTCCTCCGTCTCCATCCGCATACGGTCCGTCTCGTCGACAAATCGCTGCGTCTGAATGCACAGCAGAACGTCCTGTGCATCGGCATCGTCCTTCTTTACATAATGGATATCGTTGGTCGCTACTGTCTTGATCCCGAGCGTCTTCGCAAGCGTTCTGAGCTTCGGCAATACTTCCAGCTGTTCCGGAATGCCGTGGTTCTGCAGTTCAATATAAAAATCCTCGCCGAACATTGCATGCAGACGCCCGGCGATCTCATAGGCGCGCGCATCCTGCCCGCGCAGGAATGACTGCGGAATATCGCCCGCAAGGCAGGCGGAAAGGCAGATCAGCCCTTCGTGATGCGCTTCGAGAAGATCATAATCAATGCGAGGCTTATAATAAAACCCGTGAATGAACGCTTCGGAGGAAAGAAACATCAGATTCCGGTAGCCGGTTTCGTTCTTGGCAAGCAGGATCAGATGCGCGGAATCACGATCGCGCGCGTCGCCGATCGCGTCATATCTGCCTTTTGCAACGTATGCCTCCATGCCGAGGATCGGTTTGATCCCCTCCGCCTTGCACGCACGGTAAAAGTCGATCACGCCATACATCACACCGTGGTCGGTGATCGCAAGCGCGGTCTGACCGAGCGCTTTTGCGCGCTTTACAAGTTCCGGGATGCGTGCCGCGCCGTCGAGAAGACTGTACTGCGTATGCACATGAAGATGAACGAACGGTTTCATAGCTGCCTCAATCTATATTTATACGAATACATCTTAACACAATCTCTCCCGAAACGCAAGAATGCGGTTCCTTTCCGATTGCAAACAAAAAAGGCAAGCCGAAAGCTTGCCCATATAAGGATCCGTCTGTGACCGACGGATTGTAATCGGTTTTAAATTGTTAACGGTTCAATGCATCATTAACAAGGTCTTCCATGGTGAACAGGCCGTTCTCCTTCGTCAGAAGAAACTGCGCCGCTTTCAGCGCGCCTGCGGCGAAGACCTGTTTGGAATACGCTTCATGCCGGATCGCAATCTCCTCGTCTTCTCCGAGGAA
The DNA here is from genome assembly GCA_946631895.1 of uncultured Clostridia bacterium. Classification (GTDB taxonomy): domain Bacteria; phylum Bacillota; class Clostridia; order Christensenellales; family CAG-138; genus UBA3792. The sequence continues at coordinate 33,920 of CAMPAN010000007.1, read as the reverse complement.
CCGGACCTCGTGCTGACCGACGATCGTGCCGCCGCGGATGCTGTGGAATCCGATCTCTCCGGGTTCTCTGCGACGGTCCTTTTCACTGCGTCCGAACACATAGGGATGGTCAACGCCGTCCGCCTCCCGGATCGCTTCGGCAAGCATCAGCGCCGTTCCGCTCGGTGCGTCCTTTTTGCGGTTGTGATGCGTTTCGATGACCTCGATATCAAATGCATCGCCGAGCGTTTGTCTTGCCTGCTTCAGAAGCGCGCACATCAGATTAACGCCGAGCGACATATTCCCGGATCGAAAGACCGGTATTGTTTTGCTCGCTTCCCGGATCTTTTCGATCAGCTCGCCGGAAAGCGCGGTCGTGCAGATCACCGCAGGCGTTTGATGCGCTTCGCAATATGCAAGGATCTCCTCCGTCGCTTTCGGTACGGAAAAGTCGATGACGATATCGACCGGGACGTTTACATCCTTTGCGGACGCAAACACCGGAACGGTTAATTCTTTTGCAAACGGATCGACGCCGCAGACGTCCGTAAACCCGTGATCGTCCTTTTTCAGCGCTTTCAAAAGCGCAGCGCCCATCTGTCCGCCGATACCGTTAATCAATAATCGCGCCATGAACGTTTCCTCAGATCATGCCGTAATTGCGAAGCGTGTTTTCCATCAGCTCATAATGATCCATGGACGGCTGCACAAGCGGCAGACGAACTTCCGGATCACACAGCTTCAGAAGTCCCATCATCGTCTTGATCGGGATCGGATTGACTTCGCAGAACGCCGCCTGCTGCAGCGGCAGGAGCGCCAGCTGCAGACGCTTCGCTTCTTCAACGTTTCCTTCGAAATAGGATGTACACATGTTATGCATCGCTTCCGGATGAATGTTTGCTATCGTCGAAATGACGCCTTTGCCGCCGATCGAGAGAATCGGAACGACCTGGTCGTCATTACCGGAATAGATATCGCATTCCGGACACAGCGCCGCAAGCTTTGCAATCTGGCTGATATCGCCGCTCGCTTCCTTGATGCCGACGATATTCTCGCACGAACGTACGAGCTTTGTCACCGTTTCGGGTTTGATGTTCAATCCAGTGCGGGAAGGCACGTTATAAACGATGATCGGAAGACGTACCTGCTCGGCGATGGAGCTGTAATGCGCAATCAGACCTTCCTGCGTGGTTTTGTTGTAAAACGGCGTCACGATCAGAAGTCCGTCCGCGCCGACCGCTTCGGCAAAGCGGCTCTTTTTGATCGCATCCTCGGTGTTGTTGCTCCCCGTTCCCACGATGACAGGAATCCGGTTGGAAACGCGTTCGACCACGAACCGGATCACTTCTTCGCGCTCGTCCTCCATCAGCGTCGCGGCTTCGCCCGTCGTCCCAAGCGCAACGATCGCGTCGGTGCCGGAAGCAATCTGTAATTCAATCAATCTGGTCAGTGCGGTAAAATCGACGGAACCGTCATGGAACGGCGTGATCAGCGCAACAGCGGAACCTGTAAAAATGCTCATTTGTTCTCCCCCTTTATCAATAACTCCATAATCTGTACCGCGTTTAAAGCGGCTCCTTTGCGGATGTTGTCCGCGACGCACCAGAAATTCAATCCGTTCTCGACTGAACTGTCTCGCCGGATTCTGCCGACATACACCGGATCGGTCCCGGCTGCCTCAATCGGCATGGGATAGACATTGTTCTTCGGATCGTCCCGAACGACGATCCCTTCCGCTTCGTTCAGCAGGCGGTATACTTCGTCAAGTTCATACGGGCGCTCAAATTCAACATTGATGCTTTCGCTGTGTCCGTGATACACCGGAACGCGTACGCACGTCGCGCTGATTCTGAGGTCCGGTCGATTCAGGATCTTCCTGGTTTCATCGATCATCTTTTGTTCTTCTTTGGTGTTTCCGTTATCCAGGAAGATGTCAATGTGCGGAATGCAGTTCCCTGCGATCGGATGCGGGAATTTCTTCGGAAGCGCGCCGCAAAGTCCGTCTTCGAGATCCTGATACCCCTTTTGCCCTGCGCCGGATACCGCCTGATACGTCGAATAGACGATTCGTTTGATCCGGAATGCGTCGTCCAGGATTTTCAGCGGAACGGCTGCCTGGATCGTCGAACAGTTCGGATTTGCAACGATCCCTTTCGGAATGGAGGACAGCGCGTCCGGATTGACTTCAGGCACCACGAGCGGGATCAGCGGGTCCATGCGCCACTGGCTGGAGTTGTCGATCACGATCGCGCCGGAAGCGGCGGCAAGCGGCGCATATACTGCGCTGATCGCGCCGCCCGCGGAAAACAGCGCGTATGAGAATCCTTTGTCCCGGAAGCTGTCTTCACGCAGCTCCTGAACTTCACATTCCTTTCCGAAAAAAGGCAGCGTCGTTCCTGCGCTTCTCGCCGAGGCAAAAAGCGAATACTCCGCTTCAATCTTATGTTCCTCCAGTATTTTCAGAAACATTCTGCCGACCATGCCGGTCGCGCCGACAACGGCAATCCTGCGTTTCTCCGTCATAGCATACGCCTCCAATTTGATTCCTGAATAGTATATCATTTTCCCTTGAGGTTGTCAATTCGGAGCCCAGTCCGATTCGGGAATTGTACCCGGATCAAACGCGTAGGCAATGCTTTCGGCAAGGTACGGCATCGCCGCCTTTGCCTGTGCAAGCGTGTTGGCGTTGTGTCCGACTTCCACAAGTATGCAGTTCGGCGCGACATGCTGGTTGTATCTTCCGGTCTTTTCACGAACCGGTCTGCAGAGCTTCGGCATGATACCGTTCAGATGTTCGGTAATCCGCTCTGCAAATGCGATATTCGAATCGTAATACGGCTTGTCTGTATACTTTTCTCCCTTCCCCACGACGAGCATCAGCTTTGCTGTTTCCGTGCCGTCGATCGTCAGGTAATCACAAGGTGCATTGTCCGTCCTGTACGCATCGCGATGCAGGTCGATAAACAGAACAATCGAAGGATACTCCGAATGGTACCGTTCCATGGTCAGGACGCTGCGATCATAAGCGCTTGCGAGCTTGGGCGGTTCGTGATTTGTTGTATCATGGATCACCGAAAACCCGTAATCGCGTTCGAGGATTTCTTTCAGCACTTCGCCGACCGCAACGATGTTTTTGGTTTGATCCGTCGTCCGCCATTCGGACGTTTCCCTGTATCGGTCTGTCCCCGTCTGCGTATATGCTTCTGTTGTGTGCGTATGATAGATCAGGATCGTCGGCTTGTCCGAACGCAGCGGATTGATCGGAGACATACAGCGCATCGACGCGTTCAATGCAGTTTCCGGCAGCGGAAGCGGATTGATCTGTTCCGAAAACACAGCAACAGACTCCGTTTCTTCTGCTTTGGCTTTTCTTACTGGACAGATCGCTGAAACCGCGAAAGCTGCTGCCGCAGCCCAGGCCGCGATCAGAATGGTCCATGCAAACAAAGACGGCTCGATCCTCCGTCTTGCCGATATTTTATGTATTCGGTAGTGATGATATTTCATACTGCACCTCCGCTACAGACTATGCGGAGGTACACCCATTTATCTCAGTAGTTTTTCAAGTTCCGGGTAGTTTTCACCGAAGAGCATCAGATTGATCGCGTCGGAAAGCACGCGCGAAAGATCGCGGATCAATGCGTCGATGTCCTTCGGCGCAACGATCAGATCCCGGATTGCCGCGTCGTCTGCGGGAGCGCATCCGCTTTCCCTGACGATCGTCTCCGCGCTGACAACCGTCGGTACACCGAGCGCGATGACCGGAACCTGCAGCGAACGGCTCGTCAACATGGTTCTGAAGTTTCCGACGCCGGAACCGGGTGCAATTCCGCTGTCGTTGCATTGGATGACGCAGCCGATATGCTCCGCGCTTGCCGCCGCAAGAGAATCGATCAGAATGACGATATCCGGACGTATCTTCTCTGTCAGTGCGGATACGACCTCCGCCGTTTCCATGCCGGTCACGCCGAGCACGTTTGCGCAAAAGGAGCTTGTGACGGGAGTTCCTTTTGGCAGCAGGTCCGCCATATGCAGGTGTACATGACGCGTTACCAGAACATATTCCGCTGTTTTTGTACCGAGCGCGTCTGCGGTGACAAAGCGGTTGCCGAGTCCCACGATCATCGCATTTGAAACGCATTTTGTCATAGCGCGCAATTCTTTCGATAAAACGCTTGCAATCTCGGTTCGCCGGTCCCGGTCCGCAAAATCCAAAGGAGCTGCTTTCAGCGTGACGTATCTGCCGATCGGTTTGTCAAGCAATTCGGATGCATTCCGGTCCAGCACATCGATCCGCGCTATTCCGATCCCGTCGACGGTTTCGGTCTCTTCCCGCACGCCCTTGAGGCCGTTCATTCTTGTTTTTGATTCCATTGCAAGATCGGTGCGCATAGATTCCTCCGAAATATAAAAACTCGGTCGATTGACCGAGCTTAGTCTGCGCAGTTCTCAGAGCATAATACAGATCATGCCGCTGCAGCCGTCGTTTGCAATCTTCTGCAGCGCGGCGTGCAGCTTTTCCTGTACCTGTTCGTTCATGTTCGTTCCCTTTCCCTGCATGCCGTCCGAGATCAACTCATACAGAGATTTTCCGAACAGATTGGTATTCAGATAATCGCCTCCCTCTCCGCTTTCACCGAGATAGGTCAAAAAGTCCTTGCTCTGCTGTTCCGTTCCGATCAACGGTTCGATGTCATTTTCGATATCTACGCGGATGAGATGCAGCCCGCTTGCCTTTGCATGCAGCCGTACGCCGTACTTTGAGCCGCTTCTGAAGATCTCCGGTTCCGAAATCTCGATCTTATCCGGGTCCGGCTCGACAATCCCGTAACCGGTCTGCATCGCTTTATTAAGCGCGGCAGACAGCCTGTCATACGCCTTTTTCGCCGTTACAAACCCGTTTACAGCGCTCATCAGTTCGTAATCGTTCTGAATCGTCATGCCGCATGCGTCGCTTAGGATCGAGTAGAACACGCCTTCTTTCGGATGCAGTCCGACTGCCGCACGACCGGTTCCGAGCGAGATGTTTTGAATCTCTGCCGATTGAAACTGCTCCATGCCCGAAAACGCGTCGGTGATCCGCTGAACGTCACGAACGCAGTGTATGTCGTGCACGCAGTCGGTAAGCGTTTCGATCATCTGTTTCAGAACCGGATGATCCGACGGCAGTGCGCGCAAGAAGGAAGGTCCGTTCAATTCGATCATCTTCAGCGGGAACGCATAGAGCACTTCCGACAGCAGATTCATAAGCGACCGTTCCGAAAGATGCAGAAGATCGACGGTCATCGGACGGATCCCGTACTGCTCCTCGATCTCTTCCGCGGCGTGCAGCGCAAGATCGCCGTTCGGATCCGCGGAATTCAGCAGAACGACATACGGTTTTCCCGTCTCCTGCACGGCTTCCATACATTTTCGTTCCGCATCGAGGTAGCTTTCCCTCGGAATTTCCGTAATCGTACCGTCCGTGAGCACAACGATACCGACCGTGGCATGGTCCGTAATCACCTTGCGCGTACCGATCTCCGCTGCCTGTTCAAACGGAATATCCTCGTCAAACCACGGCGTCGTCACCATACGCGGCGTACCGTCCTCCTCCGAACCGAGCGCGCCGGGTACCATGAAGCCCACGCAGTCTACCAACCGCATTCGTGCGGTCGACGTTTCGTCCAGCCGCACTTCCGCCGCTTCGTTCGGGATGAACGTCGGCTGCGTCGTCATGATCGTTTTGCCGCTGCCGCTCTGCGGAAGCTCGTCTACAAGCCTTTGCCGCTGAAATTCATTCTCGATATTCGGCACCATCAGCAGTTCCGCAAACCGCTTGATAAACGTCGATTTTCCCGTACGTACCGGACCGATGACCCCGAAATAGATATCGCCCTGCGTACGTTCCATCATATCGTGATAAAGAGCTGTTCTGTCCATAGAAACCTCCCGATTCTCCTTTTGGTTTACCTTATGCGGGAGAAATACGACATATTCTTGCTTCCGTGATATGGACAAAAGCAATCGAATCATGTAAGATAAAATCATGAACAAGATCAAACGTTTTGCGCGGTATTATAAACCGCATCTCGGATTGTTTCTTCTGGACATCGGCTGCGCGACGCTTGTCGCGGGGATCGACGTCGCTTTCCCGCTGCTGACGAACTATCTGCTGAAACAGGTATTCCCGGAAATCGAACAGACCGGATCTCAGCATCTTGTGACCGTGTTTGCGATATTGATCGGCGCGATCTTTGCGGCATATATCGTCCGCGCGATCATGCTGTACATCGTAAACTACTGGGGACATTTGTTCGGCGTGCGCGTTGAAGCGGATATGCGCCGCGACATCTTTTCGCATATCCAGACGCTTCCGTTCAGCTTTTACGACAAGATCCGCACCGGTAAGCTCCTTGCCCGTACAACCACGGACTTATTTGAGATTTCGGAGCTTGCGCATCACGGTCCCGAGGATCTTCTGATCTCTTCGCTGACCGTCATCGGCGCGTTCGTCGCCATGTTCTGTATCGAATGGCGGATCGCGCTTGCAATGCTTGTTATTATGCCGTTCTGCGTATGGTTTGTGATGAAAGCGCGGTTTACGATGAAATCGACGAGCAAGTCGGTCAAGGAGCAGACTGCGAACATCAATGCCGGCATCGAATCCTCCATCTCCGGCGCGCGCGTTGCGAAAGCATTTGCCAACGAGCAGTATGAAATCGAAAAGTTCGAGGAAGGCAATCGCCAGTTCCTGCACGCAAAGGACCGGTTTTACAGGGCAATGGCGGTGTTCAACAGCGGCACGGAATTCTTCATTGCCCTGTTCAACGTCGTCGTTCTGTTGGTCGGCGGCATTCTGATCGTGAAAAAGGCCGGATTCAGCTCGCTGACGTTCATCACCTTCATGCTTTATGTTTCCGCGTTTACCTCGCCTCTGAAGCGTTTTGCCAGCTTTTTTGAGCAGTATATGATGGGCATGGCGGGCTTCACGCGTTTTCTGGAGATCCTCGATACCAAGAGCGAAATCATCGATCGGGAAAACGCGATCGAAGTCGGGCAGATAAACGGCAGAATTGAATTCAAAGACGTCGGATTCCATTATGAAGGCGGACGCGAAGTCCTCTCCCATGTCAATCTCACAATCGAACCCGGCAAAAAGCTCGCGCTTGTCGGTCCCTCCGGCGGCGGAAAGACGACGCTTTGTCACCTTCTGATGCGTTTCTATGACGTCAAGGACGGCGCAATTCTTGTTGACGGCGTCGATATCCGCGACTATACGCAGGAATCCCTGCGCAAAAACATCGGCATCGTACAGCAGGACGTGTTCCTTTTTGCCGGCTCGATCCTGGAGAATATCCGATACGGGCGGCTTGACGCGACCGATGAAGAGGTCGTGCAGGCTGCGATCCGTGCGCATATCCACGACGAGATCATGCAGTTTCCCGATCAGTATCAGACCGAAGTCGGCGAACGCGGCGTAAAACTGTCCGGCGGACAGAAGCAGCGTATTTCGATCGCGCGGTTGTTTCTCAAGAATCCGCCGATCCTGATCCTCGACGAAGCGACCTCCGCGCTCGATACCGTCACCGAATACGATATTCAGAAGAGCTTCGACGATCTTTCCGAAGGCAGAACGACGCTGATCATTGCGCACCGTCTTTCCACCGTTCGCAACGCCGACGAGATCATCGTCATTGATAAGCTCGGCATTCGTGAACGTGGTTCGCACGACGAGCTGGTTCAAAAGAACGGGCTGTATGCAACGTTCTATAAGACCACTCTGAAAGATTGAATATCGTGTAAAATATATTGATATTCGATAATTGCATATTGACATTCAACCGATTTGTGGTAGAATAAGGGAAAAGGAGGTTCTTATGAAACGCTTTTCCCTTATTCTTTCGTATGTATTCTGCATCATCGGTTTTATTGTATTCCTCGGTATGAGCGTCGCATTCCCGATCATCGGCGTCAATCACGTTGCAACGGTACCGAATGCCGCCGACCATACCGGAATCATCTATGTTCTGTCGTATCTGATTCTTGCTCTTGTGCTTGTGTCCGACGTCTGCCTGTTTCTTCTGCTTGTCAGCATCCGCAAAAAGCGCTTCTTTACGGAACGCAGCGTACAGCTTCTGCAAAGCATTTCCTGGGCTGCGATCGCCGCAGGCTTGCTTGCGATCCCCCTGTTCTTCCTTTTCATTCGTGAAGCGCTCCTGATCTCATTTGTCGCGCTGTTTTTAGGCGCTGTTCTGCGCGTTGTATCCGATGTGATACGCCGTGCAAACGAGATTAAAGAAGAGAACGACACTACGATCTGAGGTGCCGCTATGATCATTGTAAATCTTGACGTCATGATGGCAAAGCGCAAGATGTCGCTGAACACGCTGTCGGATAAGGTCGGCATCACGCTTGCGAATCTTTCGATCCTTAAGAACAATAAGGCAAAGGCGATCCGCTTCTCTACCCTCGACGCGATCTGCAAGGCGCTGGAGTGCGACGTATCCGATATCCTTGTATTTGAGGCGGATCCTGCACCGACCGTACCGCAGCCGATCGATCAATCGAAAGAAAGGAGTCGTTGGAACGATTATGGAACAATTATCGATCCCGCAAACGAATATTGAAGAACCGGTTAAGGATCGTGCCGTTTCTTTTTGCTGCGCAATCCTGTTTACCGTTACCGCATACCTTCTGTGGACGTCTGTGATTCACGAAAGAGCGCTGCTCTTCTGGATCAGTGCTTCCGTACTCTTTACGATCACACTGATCACAGGCTTGCTGAAAGGCGCAAAGCCGAATGTGCTTACGATCATCACATACCTTTGCGGCGTCGTCTTTTCCGCGCATGCATGGATCAACGGCATATTCTTTGCCGATGCTTTCATTTATGCAAACGCCCTGATTTTTGTATATGCGATCTTTACCCTCTCCCTCTTTGCAAATCATACGCGTGTGCTGCGCACAGGCACCATTCTGCTGGACGCAGTCAAATCGGTCTTCTTATACCCGTTCATATTGTTCACAGCGTATTTTTGCACGCTGTTCCGTTGGAATACCCGCTCCAAACGGGTCGGCAAAAACATTCTGTTCGTGCTGATCGGCATCGGAGCGGCGCTTGTTCTCGGGGTTGCAGCAATCGCGCTGCTGTCGTTCGACGCAAATTTCAAGGAGCTCTTCCGCTTTGATTTTAACTGGGAAGATTTCCCCGAAGCGATCCTGAAGCTGATAATCTCCGTACCGTGCGCAGCGCTGCTGTTCAGCGCATTTCGTTCTTCCGAAGAACACAGACTGCCGCAGTTTTCATCTGTCGAGAGAGCGGAATCCATCGGCAACGGTCTGAAGAAAGTACCTGCCGTGATCTTTCTGATTCCGACCCTGACGTTGCTGTTCATCTACGGCTTGTTCTTTTTCTCGCAATGGACCGTCTACATGAGCGCGTTTTCCGGCGTGCTTCCCGAGGAATACACTTATGCGGAATATGCACGTAACGGTTTCTTTGAGCTGTGCGTTGTCGCGCTGATCAACGCGGCATTCAGCGCAGCGTTTCAGATCTTTGCAAAGGACGCTTCCCCTCTCTCCGGCATTCTTCGGAAGATATCGAATACGCTCCTTGCGGTTGCTACGCTCATTTTAATCGCGACTGCGCTTTCTAAAATGATGCTGTATATCAAGAGCTACGATCTGACGTATTTACGGCTCTTTACCTCTGTTATCATGCTTCTGCTTGCGATCGGCTTTCTGCTTTCAGTCTTTGCACAATGGTTCCGCCGCATTCGGGTCTTCCCCGTCATGCTTGTCTTGACCTGCGCGCTGCTGCTTGCCGTACCGTTTTTGAATGTGCGCGGACAGATCGCGCGATATAACGTGAACGCATATCTTGAAAGAGAGGAACAAGGTGTTGAAGGAAACAAGATCGACTGCGATTACCTTCTTTATGATCTCGGCGACGCCGCAATTCCCGAAGCCGTCCGTCTTTTGGAATCCGGCAAGCTGTCGAAGGACGAAGAAACGAAGCTGTTCCGTAAGCTCGAAGGATATCACAGCGCACTGCTGAAGCAGGAACCCTTCCATAATACGCTTGCAGGCAATCGCGCACGGCATGCGCTCGATTCATACCTGAATCAATAACGATTCCGAAAGATCCGGCATCGACGCACTCCATTCACCGATCCGCCGGATCTACCGAACGTGCATTTTTGATTGTAAAAAGCGCTCCCGGTCGGAGCGCTTTTCATTTGTATTCGGTTATACCTTGCTTTCGTCGAAGTCGATCAGGATCGAGCTGCGCTTCGGAATGAGCTTCCTGAGCCGCACGCCCGCGGCGTTGAACAGGCGCTTGCTGGCACGGTTCATCGGCGTGTTGTTGTACTTATCGGACAGATAGACGACCTCTTTGATACCGCACTGGATGATCGCCTTTGCGCATTCGTTGCACGGGAACAGCGCAACGTAGATGCGGCAACCCTGCAAGGATGCGCCGTCGTTGTTCAGGATCGCGTTGAGCTCCGCATGGCAGACGTACGGATACTTCGTATCGTACGGATCGCCCTCGCGGTCCCACGGAAACTCGTCGTCGCTGCAGCCGATCGGAAAGCCGTTGTAGCCGACCGACATGATTTTGTTGTTCTCGTTGACGATACATGCGCCGACCTGCGTGCTCGGGTCCTTGCTGCGGTACGAGGACAGCAGCGATACGCCCATAAAGTATTCGTCCCAGGAAAGATAATCCGTGCGCTTGTTCATAATGTCCTCCCCCTCTTTTGTCAGACGGTTTCGATGGTCTCCGGCTCTTCCAGCGGAAGCGTCGGCAGTTCCGAAAGGTTATGCAGCCCGAACTTATGCAAAAACGTGTCGGTCGTGGCATAGAGCATCGGCTTGCCGATGACGTCCTTACGACCGACAGCGGCAATCAGTCCGAGCTTTATTAGCTGGCTTACCGCGTATTCGCAGCGGACGCCGCGGATCGATTCGATCTCCGCACGGGTGACCGGCTGTTTATAGGCAATCACGGCAAGCGTTTCCATGATCGACTGCGAAACGCTCTTTTTCTGTTCCGGCTGAAGAAGCGTTTCCACATACGAGATATAGTCGCGATTCGAAACGAGCTGCGCGGTGTCGTCCGTCGTCATCAGGCAGATGCCGCGTTCCTCTTCCCGGTATGTCATTTCCATCTCATAGAGCAACGCTTTGACGGACGCCTCGTCCTGTTCAAGCACACGCGCGATCTCGGTGATCAGCACGGGCTCTCCCGCAACGAACAGCATGCATTCCACGATTGCAGCTTTCTTCTTTTCCATCAGTCCTCAACCTCGTCCATATAAACCGTTTCCGTATCGTTCTCCGCAAGCGCTTTTGCGCGAATGTAGATCGGCGCGAACGTTGCGCCTTGTGTGATATGCACTTCGCCGTGCGCAAGCATCTCCAGCAGCGCCATAAACGTAACGACCATCTCCATGCGCGTGCTTGCGTCGGTGAACAGATCCTTGAAGCGTACGCGTCCTTCCTTGAGCTTTGCGCGAAGATGCAGTACGCGATCACGCACCGTAAAGGTATCGGGACGAACGTTCTGTGTTCTGTCGATCTTTTCCTCCTCCGTGTCCTCACGGTTCAGCACCTCCAGGAACGCCGCATACAGGGAATCGATCGAGACGTTCTGCAGCTCGAACTTCTGCGGCGGAAGCATCACGTCCTCTGGCAAGCGCGCGATCGACTTTTTCGTTTCTTCAAAGCGCTCGTTCAGCTCCTCGCTTGCAGATTTGAACGCTTTGTATTCCCGCAGCTGACGGAGCAGCGCTTCTTTCGGGTCCTCTTCCTCCTCGTCCTCGACCGGCGGACGCGGCAGAAGACTTCTCGATTTGATCAGTAGTAGCTGCGCGGCGACAGTCAGAAACGAGCTTGCACGGTCCATATCGAGCTCGGAAAGATCGTCCATGTACGCAAGATACTGCGCCGTGATCTCGGACACAAAGATGTCCTCGATATTGATCTCCGCCTTGTCTATGAGATGCAGCAGCAGATCAAGAGGTCCTTCGAATTGTGAAAGCGAAACGCGGTATTCTTCCATATCAGATCATGATCGAGAGTTTCGTAAGTTGAAGAAGGATCCAATTTCCGATGATGGAAATCGGCGAAAAATGGATCGTATGCAGCAGAACAAGCATTCCGATCAGGATAAACTGTCCGTACCTTCTGAAAAACAGAAAGACTTTCAACGGAAGCCGCCTTGCAAACAGCAGTTCAAAGATATGATAGCCGTCCAACGGATAAAAAGGAAGCAGATTGAACAGCATCAAGGCGATGTTCAGAACGACGCCGTATTGGACGACGGTGATCAGAATCCCGTTTTCAAGCCAGGAATACGATCCGGTTCTGTACAAACGAAACAGGATGACATATGCGGCGGACAATACGATTGCCAGCAGCAGATTCATCGTCACGCCCGCGAGCGAAACGATCACTTCCCCGCGCTTGTAATTCCGGTAATTCCGGGAATTGACCGGGACAGGCTTTGCCCAGCCGAATCCGATCAGCAGAATGGCAAGGAATCCGATCGGATCGATATGTTTCAGCGGATTCATGGTCATTCTGCCGAGGTTTTTTGCAGTTGGGTCTCCGCATTTATAGGCCGCAAACGCATGTCCCCATTCATGCAGGGTAAGGCTAAGAAGCATCACCGGAAGGATGCAGGCAATCTGTTTCAGAAATCCGAGCGGATCCGCTATCAGTTCACTTAAATTCAGCAATATCATGCAGTTATTATAACCGAAAAAGCGGGGCATTGCAAGTGCAATTCCCCCGCTTCTTCAGCCGTTCAAAAATTGTTCGATCGTGCGTTTCAGGATTTCCCGGAATCCGTTCGACATCACCGCTTCTTTCGGGTAAAGCGCCTGCTCCGTCAGGAGCGTCCCGTCCGTGCCGTAGTATGCGATACTGCCGACCGCATGTTCCGGATCGAGCGGCGCTGTAAGCAATTCCGGCAAATCGATCTTCTTCTGCGGTTCGCCGTCGCTCTTATTCAGCAGAACGGAACATCGTTCCTTTGTGTATAGATCCACGGCGTCCGTATCTGCTCCCGTGACGGGATAGCTTTCGATCGCCGGTTCATCCGGGTCGCTGATCGTAACATACTGATAATTCGCAAACGCTTCCTCAAAGAGTCTGGTCGCCGTTTCGAACCGGATTTTGCTGTTCTTTGCGCCGATCACGGCACACAGATATGTCGTTTCGCCGCGTCTGCAGACGAATACGCCGCAGTATCCGTCATCCTTGGAACTTCCGGTAAACAACCCGACACATCCCGGCAGAGACGTCAGGAGCTTGTTTGCGCTTGCAAGCTCTGTCTTGCGTCCGCTGCCGTGTTCAAGCACGGCATACTTTTGCTCGCTGTATTTGAGAAAGGTCGGACTGTCGGCTGCCGCTTCGCCGAGACGGATCAGTTCCCTGCACGAGAATGTCATGTACGTCCCGAGACATTCGGGAAGCTGTTTATCAACGCCTGCGGCGCGCATCGTCAGCTCAATGTTTTTCAAAAAAACATCCTCGGAACCGAACGCGTGTTCCGACAGCGCATAGATCGCATCCCCCGCAGATATCATGACTGCCGCGCGCATCAGTTCCTTCGCCGCAACGGTCTCGTTCTTCTCAAGATATGCCGAAGGACCGCCGATCGACGCCGCTTTTGCGCTGACCTTGATTTCCGCATTCTCATCGATCAGACCTTTATCGAACGCCTGACACAGCGTCAGAACCGCCGGCAGCTTTGTTACGCCCGCAATGTTGTACCAGGTTTCGGAATCCTGTTCCGAGATCACCGTATCGGAATGCAGCGGCATGATGCAGTACGCTGTCACTTCATGATCCGCCGATGCCGCGGAAAACAGAAGAAACAGCAGAACTGCTGACAGTACAATACATAAGATTTTTTGCATATGAAATCCCTCCCTCAACAGTTTATGAGGGAGGGACGAAAATAGACGCAGCGATGCGGCAAGCTGTTGATTCAGCGCCTGGCAAAATACTGATAGACCGTGCAGACCATGCCGCCGTTGCTGAGCTTCCTTCGTTTGTCGGCCGGCTGTCCGTAGATCGATTCAAACTCGCGGTTGGACGTGATGATATTGATCTGCCAGTCAGGGATGCGTTCAAATACACTGTGCATTTCCCGATACAGCTTTTTGACCTCCTTCACGTCAGAAAGGCGTTCTCCGTACGGCGGGTTGCAGATCAGTACGCCGTTGTGCCATTGGGTTTCGAGATCCTTTAAGGGACGGACCTTCCAGTCCAGCATCACGCCGGCTTTCTTCGCATGCTTCTTGCAAAGGTCGATGCAGTGCGGATCAATGTCGGATCCCATGATTTCGAGCTTTTGATTCCTTTTCAGATCTTTTGCTTCTTGCCTTGCCTTTGCAAATACGGACGGGTCGACAAACCGCCATTGCTCCGCGGCGAACGACCGATTAAACGACGGCGCAATATTGTTGGCAATCATTGCGGCTTCGATCGGAATGGTGCCGGATCCGCACATCGGGTCGATCAGCGGTGTATCGGGAAAGAATCTTGACAGCAGAATGAGACCTGCGCCGAGCGTTTCGGACAGCGGCGCCGGAACATTATAGGTTCGATAACCGCGCCGCGAAAGCCCGGCACCGCAGCAATCGAGCGCAAGGGTCACCTCGTCGCGCAGGATGCCGACTTCTACGATGACTTCCTCCTCCGTCTCCGGAACGGTGTTCACGCGGTATGACGCCTTCAGCGATTCTACGATCGCCTTTTTCACGATGCTCTGACAATCGGAAACGGAAAACAGCGTGCTCTTTGCGCTCTTGCCGTTGACATGAATTCTGGTCCGCGGAGAAAGGAACCTGTCCCACGGAAGAGCTTTGGTTTGCTCGAACAGGGAATCAAACGTGTCCGCCCGAAACGTTCCGACCGTCATCAGCAGGCGTTCCGCCGTACGAAGCCAAAGCAGCGCCTTCGCCATCTCATCGAATCCCCCGGAGAACTTCACGCGCGCGTCAAGCGTCTCGGTATCGAGGATACCGAGCTTATGCAGTTGAAACGCGACGGTCGATTCCAGACCGATCTTCGCGGTTGCAATGAATTCCATGTTCAGGACTCCTTTTCTTTCTGCATCGTGGACAGAATCCGGCGCAGCGCATTTTCCATGCGGCGATCCGAGACGTTATACAGATCCATCAGAACGTCCGGTTTGATGGACAGATCGTTCAGCGCGCCGAGACCCATCAACACAAACGCCGCTGCGAACGCATCCTCCTGCTGCCGTGTGATCGTCGGATATTTGCCGTCGCGGAAGCAGGACAGGTAGAAAAAGAAGATACGCGTCGCAACGTCACGATGCTGTTCTGGCACGGTGAGATCCCGATAGCGAATATCATTATGCAGCATTTCTTCAAATCCGACAATGAGGTCCAGAATGCTTTCATAGCTGATCGGGAGCTTTTTCGGCATCTGCATCGGGCGTACGATCCCGTACTGCCACTCGCCCTGATAATAGAGCGAATACGGCGGTTTGGCCTCCATACCGAGCAGTAAACCGAACACGAACTGCTTGTCCTCGTCCGATTGATCAAAGCGGATCAGAAACGAGCGGAGCATCCGTTCCGTTTCTTTCGTTCCGATGACGGACAGCATCTTTGCGGTTCCGCGAACGGAAGGCGAAAGCGGGCTCAGCAGCGCCCATTTCAGAATCGCACGGAACTGCCGGTCGTTTTCCCACGTTTTCCTGATCGCTTCGATGCCTGCGGTCGCAACGTCCCGTATCCGCTTCTGCCGCGCGGCGGCTTCCCGGATCGGAACGTCGTAATTGATGGTCCAGCTTCGCTTGAAATCTTGCTCGGAATCCTCGCGGATATGCTGTTTATAGTAAGCTGCAACCGAGTCGTTTTCATCACGCAGAACCAGTTCGTCATAGATCAGTTCCGCATCCTGTTTTCGTCCGCTCACATAATAGCAGAACGCAAGCTGATGCAGCATTTCGACGTCATAAGGAAGCGACTCGCGTAAAAGTTCAAGCGCCGTTTGCGCGCGGTCGTATTCGCCGATCTCCATCAGAATCGGCGCCGCATACCCGAGTTCTTCCGGAGAACACTCCTCGTCGATCAGGATCTTCTTGCTCTGTTCTTTCGCTTCGATGTCCTGTTTCTGCATATGATACAGAAGCGTCATCAGCGCATTCCCGCGTACGCTTTTGCTGTTCCGTTTGAAGAGATTGAACAGGCGTTTTTTTGCCTCGTCGTACTCGCGGACGGAAAACTGCATCATGGCTATTTCCATATCGAGCATTTCGCTCTCGCTGTAACGTTCGGACAGCGAAAGCAGCAGATCCAGCGCCGCGTTTTCATTGCCGGAAATCTGCATTGCTTTTGCACGGTGGATCGCGTCGAGCAGATGCAGATCTTCGTTTCCGACAAGTCCGATCTGTGCTTCCAGCTCCGGCGCATCCTTGATGAGTTCAAGAATGTCGAGCGCGCGGTCGGCATAGGGACCTTCCGGATCGCGCTGCAGGCAGAGGTTGCAGCATTGTTCGGCTGCCGCAAATTCTTCCAGCCCCATGAAGTCCGACGCGATGCCGAAGATGGTTTCGGGCGAGTTTTCATCCGCATCTTTGATGGACGTCAACAGAACGCTGAGGCTCTCTTCAAACCGGTGCATCCGGTGCAGAACCTCGGCAAAAGCAAGGACGTATTCTTCGCGATCCGGTTCCATCTCATACGCTTTCCGAAGATACTGTTCCGCCCGCACAAGATCTTCATTGTCGGACAGATACTTGTTTCCGCGCTGATAATAGAACGCCGCGTTTTGCTGAAACGGAATGACGACTCCCGCTTCACGGTCATTCTTCATGGATTCCTCCGTCGTTTGTTGCTTCCAGAAGCAGAGCTTCCAACGCCTGTCGGTCAAACTGATATCCCTTCCCGCAGAAATGGCAGGTCAGCTCCGCTTTGCCGTCCTGTTCGATGAGGTCTTTGAGTTCCTGTCTGCCGATGGAGATCAGTGCGCGTTCCAATCGTTCCCGCGTACAGTCACACGAGAACGCCGGCGTAAAGGTGTCTGTAAACGCAGCGTTAAGATCCCGGAACAGGTCTTCGAGAATCTGTTTCAGCGTCTCGCCTTCCGCGATCCTTGTACCGAGCAAAGGAATGCGGTCCGCATTCTGCATGACACGATCGACCGCCTCGTCGGGACAGTCCGGCATCGTCTGTATCAGCAGTCCGCCTGCGCCTGTCACAAAACCGTCCGCAGCGTTTTCATGGACGCCGAGGTATACGATTGACGGCTGCTGTTCCGATACGGTGAAGTATTGTGCAAAGTCTTCGGCGATCTCGCCGGAAATCAGGTTGCACATGCCGACATAGGGTTCTTTGAGTCCGAGATCGCGGATCACGGTCAGCTTTCCGGTCGTACCGACATAGCCGCGCACATCCAGTTTTCCGTCCGCACGAAGCGGAAGCTCAACTTCCGGTTCGGTTGCGTAGCCCTTTACAAGACCGCCGTTTCGTCCGACGCAAACGAGATTGCCGGAAGGTCCGTTTCCTGCAAGAACCGTTGTGACCGTATCGGTCGCGTTCTTGCAAAGCGTTGCGATCATGGACGTCATCAGAAGCTGACGCCCGAGCGCGGCGGTCGCCACGCGGGACAGTCCGTGCGTTTTTTGTGCGTCACGTACAAGCTGTGTTCCGTCGATCGCAACAAATCGCAGTGCGCGATCAACAAGCATTCCGTGAATGATGCTGTCATTTGTCATACTGTTACTCCTTGATCGCAGCGAACTGGATGCGTTCGCTGTCCTTTCTGACGGGATTTCTCGTAAAAGCGTCATATGTACGAACGTCTTTGAATCCCGCCTTCAGAAGCGCTTTTTTCAGCTCTTCTTCCGTATAGGAACGCTGCAGATGCGTTTCGGAAAAACGGTCGTACTGCGTTCCGTTCTTCACAAAGCACGTCAGTTCCATTTCGCAGAGCTTCGTCTTTGCGTCGTAATTGTTCTTCCAGATGTAGGCATACGAATCCGTTTCCTCGGTAAACGTATTCGTGCCGAGGATTTTTCTGAATTTGTACGGCGAGGAAATGTCAAACAGCAGCAAGCCGCCCGGTTTCAGACATCCTGCCGCATGCGTGAAGAACGATTCGACGTCCTTCAGCGACGTCAGATAATTGACGCCGTCGCACACCGAAAGCAGCGCGTCGATCTGTTTGTGGATCCTTAACTTCCGCATATCCTCACAGATGAAAATGATCGTCCTTGCGCCTTCGAGGAATGCGTTCTCGCGCGCTTTCATCAACATGTCCGGAGAAATATCGTTTCCGGTAACGTGGTAGCCTTTCTTATGCAGCAGAATCGCCGCCGCGCCGGTTCCGCACGCGCAGTCAAGTATATTATGCGCGCCGTTCTCCCGCAGAAAACCGTCGAGATAATCCACCCATGCCGCACGGTCGACGTCATGCATCATACGGTCATAGACCGAGGCGAACGCTGTATATTGCTGGTTCATTTCTCCTCCAATCCCTCGGCAAGCTTCATCAGCCTGTCAAGCCTGTGATACATGCCGGATTTCTGTATTTCCGCAAGATCGGCAAGTTCCTGTACCGTCGCGTCCGGATGCGCAAGGCGAAGCTGTGCCGCCTGCTGCAAAGAAGCGGGAAGCGACTGAATGCCGATCGTTCGGTCGATTGCGATGATTGCGTTCTGCTGCCGGATCGAAGCGACGACCTGCTTGTCAATGTTTGCCGACTCGCAGTTGTTCGTCCGGTTGATATAGTTTCGCATATCCTTTTCGACCCGAACGTTTTCGAGTGCAAGCGCAGACGACGACGCACCGATCAGCGCCAGCATTCCGCTGACGTCATCCCCGTCTTTGAGATATACGAGATACCGGTCTCCGTTTCGGACCGAGATCTTGGCGTGAAGGCGAAATCCCTGCATGATCTCCCGCACGCTTTCGGCAACGGGTTGCGACCGGAATATGATCTCCAGATGATAGCCTCGTTTCGGGTCGACGCAGCTGCCTCCGCCGAGAAAGCATCCCCGCAGGAATGCCCTGCGGTTCTCATCCGTTTTGAACACGACTGCCGGGACTGCATTCATCAGATGCAGCCCGTCTTCGGTCCGCATCATTGCGCCGGTATCCTGCATCAGCCGTTCGATTTCCTCACCGGAAAGCGTGACCTCGTAAAACGGTCTTTTGCGATGTTCGACAATCTTCTCCTCCACCACCGCGTCCGCGCGGTAAAGACTCAGCGCAATCGAGGCAACATGTTTCGCCGCGTTCGGATTTTCGGTGTGATAGAATAGCGACGGTTTCAGCGAGATGCGAATCCCGCCCGCTGTGAAGGTTGCGCCGGAAAGCATGCAAAGCCGGTGTTCCGGGTTCTTTACACGGATCCGGATCAATTCATCCTTACATTGCGAAGAAAAGCTCATAGCTCCCTCTTTTCGGCTCGAAGTTCAATGTCCTGAAGCTCGCGTTTGATGTCACGATGATAGATTCGCACGGCTTGTCCGCGTCTGCGAAGCCGTTCCGCCATATCGACCGAAGCCGCTACGGAACGATGTCTGCCGCCCGTACAGCCAAAGCAGATACGAAGAATATGCTTGTCCTGCTTTTCGTACAGCGGAAGCAGATCGACGATGCTCTGTTCCAGATGATCCAGGAACTCCTTCACATATGGCTGCTTCAGAACAAAATCGCGTACTTTCTCGTCCGTGCCGGACAAATATCGCATATCTTCATAATAGAAAGGATTCTCAACAAACCGCATGTCGATCACGATATCGGCATCGACCGGCACGCCGCGCTTATACCCGAAGCTCGACAGCACAACGGTCATCTGATCCTGATCCATCTCCGGAATGATCTTTTCCAGGCACGAGGAAAGCTCGCGCGAAGGGATATCGCTGGTGTCCAGAACGAAATCCGCCGCATCCCGAATGACGGACAGAAAACCGCGTTCCGTGCGAACGCCCGATTCCGCTTCGCCGGAAACGCCGAGCGGATGGCGTTTCCTGGTTTCGTTGTAGCGGCGTTTCAGAACGTCGTCGCGCGCATCCAGGAACAGAATCGTATACGGCACGTCGATCTTTTTGATCTCTTTCAGAACGGTTTCCGGGCTTCTGGAAAGCAAACCTTCCCGCGAATCCATCGTAACGGCCGCATGGCGGATCGGCGGATTCGCGTTCTTGCACATCGAGATGAACTCCTTGAGCATCGGCGACGGCAGGTTGTCTACACAGAAAAAGCCCATGTCCTCGAGCGATTTCAATGCGAGCGATTTCCCGGCGCCGCTCATTCCCGTAACGATCAACAGTTCCATATGCCCGTCCTCTCAGATTCGTTTGATTTCCGGTTCCAGACTCACACCGGTCATTCTTTTGACCGTCTCCTGTATATGCGCGATCAGCGCCGAAACATCATGTTCGTCGGCGCTGCCGATGTTGACGACAAACCCCGCATGCTTGACCGATACCTGCGCTCCGCCGATCGTATACCCCTTCAGACCGCATTGTTCGATCAATGCGCCTGCGAAGTGTCCCTCGGGGCGTTTGAACGTGCTTCCCGCAGACGGAAGCTCCAGCGGCTGTTTGTCACGACGCTTTTGCATGCAGGTCTGCATAGTTTCGGAAGCGCTTCCGTCGTCGGGTTTCAACGCAAATTCCGCTTCCAAAGCAATCGCGTCCGGAAAAGTGAACGCGCTTTTGCGATATCCGAGATCGTCGTCCTGCACGTCGACCCATTCGTCCTTTCCGTTTCGGAGCAGACGGATCCGTCTCAAAACCTGTTTGATTTCTCCGCCGTACGCGCCTGCATTCATCGCGCAGGCACCGCCGACCGTGCCCGGAATCCCGCACAGACGTTCCAGACCCGAAAGGCCGTGCCGTACGGTTTCCCGCGCAAGCTGCGTGAGCGACGTACCGCAGCAGGCGACGACGGTATTGTCACTATATACCGGATCGTGCAGCGGCGTATCAAACCGGATCACAAGACCCCGGAATCCAGCATCGGACGCAAGGATATTCGTCCCTTTGCCGAGCAGCGCAACCGGCATATCGACGGAAGATGCAAATTCGATTGCACTGCGGATATTGTCGTACGAACGCGGACGCAGCACAAAACGCGCCGGACCTCCGATGCGGAAGCTGGTCAGCTCCGCAAGCGGAACGTTCGTTTCAAATCCGAGCGACGAAGGTATATCTGTTACTCCCCATTTTTGTTCCATATTCGTATTATAACAAATCGAGAGCTGCGGTACAACCCTATCTCGAACATTCTCGCAAACGTTTTGTGAACCGGGTATGTGCATCCGCATCGCCGCTTCTTGACGTTTTCGCATCCTCGTTCAGCGAATCGTACGCTTGCTGCCAGAGGAACGGATCGACCGTTTGCACCGTTTCATACATCTTGTTGATACTTTTCAGAAGCGAATCCGGCGGTGTGTTCTTTACGTCGTTTCTGACGGAAAACATACCGAGTGCGTCCAGTTTCTGCTGAATATCCGGCGTCAGCAGAAAACCGATGAAGTCCAGTATCGCTTCCGTCTTTCGCTCGTCCGTTTCACGGTCGATTCCGATCCACGCCACGGCATCCGTAAAGCAATCGACCGCTTCCAGCCTCGACAGCGTAAATCCGTCCCTGAAGCGGATCAGATCGCCGGCACGCCTGAGATCCAGATAGAGAATATCCGCTTTCTCCTCCGGCGCGTCGTTATCTCCCGCGTTGAGCCGCGCCGCAAGAACATCGTCGGCATAATACGTTTTCTCCCCCGTTCCCTCCGGCTGTTTAATGAGCTTGCAGAAGCCCGTAAATCCGTACGGAATGCAGCGTTCCGTCTGAAACAATCCTTCCCGAAACGGTACGGACAGCGTCGGAAGCTCGTGCAGGCGGTCCGCATAGAGACTGCCGGAGAAAAAGGAATATGCATCCGGATGCCTGCCGCGTTCCATGCGTTCCGTAAAGGACGCCTCGTCCATCCCTTCGATCTCGATATAGGTTCCCTTGTGTTTCTTTTCATACGCATCCGCGCGTCGTTTCAGCCATTGCGTCAGGCTTCCGCAGAAAGGCTTCTGCCGCACGATATGGTACAGAACGATCGAGCCGACGTAGCGGTCGGTCTTTCGTACAAAGCGTTCGTCGACATACGGCTTTTGCGCGCCTTGTACCAGTCTCGACGGCGTCAGCAGCAGAAAAGCGATCATTCCCGCGCACAGTATTGTTCTCAATATCTTCATACAGCATCCTATCCGACAAAACAAGTACGTATTCGGCACAGCTTGTCCCGTTTCTGAAAAGGATGCAACGTACAAACGGTGTATATAGTTCTGAAAGAATTCGGAGGTGAAACTATGGAATTGAATGCACAGAAACGCGGCGCGCGCCTGTCGGTACAGCTTTCCGGCGAGCTCGATCATCACAGCGCCGAACAAACGCGCATCATGCTCGATACGCTGCTGCGCGACGTTACCGTTCACGAGCTTGTTCTGGATCTTTCGGGCATGACCTTCATGGACAGCGCCGGGATCGGCGTGATCCTCGGACGGTTCCGTAAACTGTCCATGCGCGGCGGCAGGATGATCGTCAGGGGAATGAACGCGTCAGTCGACCGTTTGTTTCAAATGTCCGGAATTTATGCGATCGTTGAGAAGCAGTAAGGAGGCAATCTATGCATAACGAAATGGAAGTTCGATTCTTGTCCCTGTCCGGGAATGAAGCGCTCGCACGCGCAGTTGCCGTATCCTTTGCCGCGCAGATGAATCCCGGCATCGAAGAACTGTCCGATATCCGCACCGCCGTTTCTGAAGCGGTCACCAATGCGATCATTCACGGATACAACCAGGATCGCGATCGCGTCGTTACGATGCAGATGGAGATCGAAGACGAACTGCTCACGGTGATCGTCAAGGACGAAGGCTGCGGCATCGGCGACGTTGCACTTGCGCGCAAACCGTTCTATACATCCAAACCGGAACTGGAACGGTCCGGCATGGGGTTTTCTGTCATGGAAGCATTCATGGACAGCGTTGACGTGCAATCCGCGCTCGGCTGCGGAACGACGGTCACGATGCGAAAACGCATCCGTCATGCAGATTGACCGCGAAACGTTCGACGCGCTGATCGAACGCGTACGAAACGGCGACGAATCCGCAGAAAACACACTCCTCGAAAACAATCTGCCGCTCGTTACGGCTATCGCCAAACGCTATCAGGGCTGCGGTCTCGAGTTTGATGATCTGAGACAGATCGGTTCAATCGGTCTTCTGAAAGCGATCCGGAGATTCGATCCCGGGTTTTGCGTCTGTTTCTCCACGTACGCCGTACCGTTGATCGCCGGCGAGATCCGACGGTTCTTGCGGGATGACGGAATCATCAAGTTTTCACGCAGCGCGAAATCCCTGGCGCAGAAGATCCGACAAACGATCACAGAAGAACCGGATCTTTCGATCGAAGCGCTTGCCGCGCGGCTGCAGGTATCAACCGAAGAGATCGCTGCGGCGATCGCAAGCGATTCCCCTGTCTCCTCGCTCGATGAAACGCTGCCTGACGGCAGCGCATGCCGGTTTGACCGGATCGGAACGGAAAGCACGGAAGAAACGTCTGTAAAGCGGCTTGCGCTGAACGACGCGCTCGATCAGCTGTCACCTCGAGAAAAGCTGATCGTTCGGCTGCGCTACCGCGACGAACGGTCACAGGCGGAAGTCGGCAGAATGCTCGGCGTATCGCAGGTGCAGATTTCACGGCTCGAAAAAAAGATCCTGCTCCGGTTAAGAAGCAGGATGCAGGATTAACGTTTATTGCCCGATGAAATGGCTTTTTCCTCTCCGCGCAGCAGCCGTTTGATGTTGTCTTTATGCCGGATCAACAGCAGCAGAACGACCGGCGCGACAAAAAACAGCAGATAAGGATCGGCGTTTCCTGTTGCCCAGACAATGTAGGTCCCGATGAGATACGAGATCGCCGTCAGGATGGAAACCAGAGAAACGCGTTTCCATACGAGAAAGATCACGATCGCAAGCACGGTCGAAACAAGCGCAGCCTGCCAGCACAGACACCACGTCATTGCATACGCGGAGGCTGCGCCTTTTCCGCCGCGGAATTGAAACAGCACCGGGTAGCAGTGCCCGAGCACGACGCACGAGCTTGCGATATAACCGCCGAGCAGCACCGACAGAGCCGGATCTTCGGCATTGATGCCGAGCCAGCCGCCGATAAGCCTTCCGATAAAGAACCCGGCAACGCATTTTCCGGCGTCGCCGAGAAACGTCATGAGCCCGTAGATCTTTCCGTAAACGCGCACCATGTTCGTCGTGCCGGCATTGCCGCTGCCGTAAAGGCGCACATCGTCACGGAACCGCAGGCGGCTTATGATCAGTGCCGTCTGCATGTTTCCGATCAGATAACCGACGATTACGACGGCTGTGATCGCAAGCGCGTTCCATTCTCCGATCATAAAAGAACGTTACTCCTCTCTCGTTCGATTGCGGAACAGAATTTTGATCGGTGTTCCTGTAAACCCGAAGGTCTTCCGGAAGTAGTTGTCAAGATACCGTTCGTACGAAAAATGTACCAGCGTCGATTCATTGACAAAGATCACGAACGTCGGGGGCTGGATCGTAACCTGCGTTGCATAGTACAGCTTCACCCGTCTGCCGTTCTGCGCGGGCGGCTCCGCCATCGAAACCGCTTCGTTCAGCACATCGTTCAGCATGCCGGTTGGAATCCGGCGAATGCTCTGCGCATAAACCTCTTCGACGTTGTCAAGCACCTTCTGAACACGCTGACCGGTCTTTGCGCTGATGAACAGGAACGGAACATAGTTCATGAACGCGAGATCGACCTCCATGTCCTTTTTAAACTTGTTCATGGTGTTCGTGTCTTTTTCGATGAGATCCCATTTATTGACGATCACGATCGAGGGTTTCCCTTCCTCATGCACAAAACCCGCGATCTTGACGTCCTGTTCGGACAATCCCTGTTCCGCATCGCATACAAACAGAACGACGTCTGCGCGGCGTATCGCCGCAAGCGAGCGGATCACACTGTAGCGTTCGATGCTTTCGTCCTCAATCGCACGTTTTCTGCGGATCCCGGCGGTGTCGATCAGCACGTACTGCCGTCCGTTTTTCTCAAACGGTGTGTCGATCGCATCGCGCGTGGTTCCCGGAACATCGGAAACGATCACGCGCTCTTCGCCGAGGATCGCGTTTGTGAGGCTCGATTTGCCGACGTTGGGCTTGCCGACGATCGCGATATGGATCCGCTTGTCCTCCTCCGTCTCGTCGGCTTTCGAGAAGTTTTCGCATACGGCCTGAAGCAGATCGCCGAGACCGATCCCCTGCCCGCCGGAGAGGATATATGGTTCGCCGAGTCCCAGTTCATAGAATTCATAGATCGCTTCGTGGTACTTCGGCGCGTCGAGTTTGTTGACGGCAAGCACGACCGGCTTTTTGCATCTGCGAAGCATTGCTGCGACCTCGCGGTCCGCCGAGGTCAATCCGTCGCGTCCGTCGGTCAGGAAGATGATGACGTCCGCCGTTTCGATCGCAAGCTCCGCCTGCCGGCGCATCTGAATTGCGATCTTGTCTTCACTTGCAGGTTCGATGCCGCCCGTGTCGATCAGCGTGAATTTATGCTCCAGCCATTCCGCGTCGCCGTAAATGCGGTCGCGCGTGACGCCCGGCGTATCCTCCACGATGGAGATCCGCTTGCCCGTCAAACGGTTGAACAGCGTCGATTTGCCGACATTCGGTCTGCCGACGATCGCTACCAAAGGTTTTGCCATAGTTTACTCCTCAAACAAACAAGAAATGAGTTCCGTTCCGTCCGCAAAGGTCCGGATCGACACGCCGAGCGCGGATTCGACATCGGAAAGCGTCATACCGTCCAGAAAAACGTCCTCCGTCTCCCGGAGCATATTCTTCGGGATCAGCAGCGGATCGGTAAGCTCCTTTCCGGAAAGCTCAGCAACAAGATCGCTTCCAGTCACAAGTCCCGCAACATGTACGTTTCCGCCGAACCAGCGATTCGGGATCGGATGCAGATCCGTTATGATTCCGTACGGTTCCAGCTGGCGATACAGCTCTTTGAAAAACGGATATGCTGCCGTGCCGCCTGCGATCGAGAACCGACGCGGTCCTTCACAAGGTTCGCATTCTTCAAGCGCATACCGGAAATCTTCCTCGAACATGCGCAAAAGACCGACGCCGTTTTCGATCTGTTCGTATTCCTCGTATGCTTCCGGTTCCGGCAGCTTCATGTTCGCGTTCAGATACCACTCGTCCGACAGAAATACCAGTCTTGTGCCGAAACGTCCGAGGTATTCCATCTGCAGCGGTTCAACGGTACGGATCACCGCCTCGCTTTGCTGTGCGTCGAAGGTGCCAAGCTCCGTAAGTCCCTCGCGGTATTTCGTGACGCCGACCGGAACGATCGCAACGGACGCGCACGCAGGCGCAAGCGACGAAAGATCCGAAAGCGTCCGTATGAGGATCTCTCCGTCGTTCAGACCACGGCACAGCACGATCTGCGTGTTGAACCGCAGCCCGGCGTCACGGAGCGTGGTCAGCCGTTCCATGATCCGGCCCGCCGAAGGATTGCGCATGATTTTTGTGCGAACGACCGGATCGGTAGCGTGCACGGACACATAGAGCGGGCTGACGCGGCGTTCGATGATGCGTGCAAATTCCGCGTCGCTCACGTTCGTCAGTGTCACATAGTTGCCCATGATGAATGACATGCGCCAGTCGTCGTCCTTGACGTTCAGACTGCTTCTGACGCCTTTAGGCATCTGATCGATGAAGCAGAATACGCAATGGTTCCGGCACGTCATCATGCGGCTCATCAGCGTCGTTTCAAAGCACAGCCCGAGCGGTTCGTATTCGTCCTTGTGCAGCACGATCGAAAGCGGTTCTCCCCCGCGTTCCAGATCGAGCTTCAGCGCGCGCCGTGCGGTCAGCGCTTCATAGTCGATGAGGTCGATGACGGGCGTGTCGTTGATGCGAAACAGGACGTCGCCGACCTGTACGCCCGCACGCTTTGCGGGCGTATTCGGTTCCACAAATGTGATCGGTTGTCCTTTTACGCATATTTCCATAAATATAACTTACCACATATTCCGATCTTTTGCAAGCCGGACCGTACGAAAAAGCGTCCCCGAAGAACGGAGACGCTTTACAATTCCGGTCAGAAGGATTATTTGCCTTCCTTGATCGCTGCCTGCGCTGCTGCGAGACGTGCGATCGGTACGCGGAACGGCGAGCAGGACACGTAGTCGAGACCGATCTCATGGCAGAATTCGACGGACATCGGATCGCCGCCATGTTCGCCGCAGATACCGAGCTCGAGGGTCGGACGCGTTTTCTTGCCGAGCGTGACAGCCATCTTCATGAGCTTGCCGACGCCGTTCTGGTCGAGACGCGCAAACGGATCGGACTCATAGATCTTGGTGTCGTAGTACGCTTTCAGGAACTTGCCCGCGTCGTCACGGCTGAAGCCGAACGTCATCTGAGTCAGGTCGTTCGTGCCGAAGCAGAAGAACTCTGCATCCTTTGCGATCTCGTCTGCAGTGAGGCATGCGCGCGGGATCTCGATCATGGTGCCGACCTCATACTTCAGCTCGATGCCGGAGTTCTTGATCTCTTCGTCCGCAACTGCAACGACGATGTCACGTACAAAGCGGAACTCCTTCGGATCGCCGACGAGCGGGATCATGATCTCAGGTTCCATCTTCCATTCCGGATGCTTCTTCTGGACGTTGATCGCAGCGCGGATAACGGCCTTGGTCTGCATCTTCGCAATCTCCGGGAAGGTGACGGTCAGACGGCAGCCGCGGTGACCCATCATCGGGTTGAACTCATGCAGCGATGCAATGATCGTTTTGATCTGCTCAACGGTCTTGCCCTGCGTTTCTGCGAGCAGTCTAATGTCGGCTTCTTCGGTCGGAACGAACTCGTGAAGCGGCGGATCGAGGAAGCGGATAACAACCGGATAGCCTTCCATTGCTTCGTAGATTGCTTCAAAGTCGCCCTGCTGCATCGGGAGCAGCTTGTTGAGCGCAGCCTCACGCTCTTCCACGGTGTCGGAGCAGATCATTTCACGGATCGCCGCGATGCGGTCGCCGTCAAAGAACATATGCTCCGTACGGCAGAGACCGATGCCCTCTGCGCCGAGCTCGCGCGCTTTCTTTGCATCGCGCGGGGTGTCTGCGTTCGTGCGGACGGAAAGTCTTCTGTACTTGTCCGCCCAGCCCATGATGCGGCCGAACTCGCCTGCGATTTCCGCATCGACAGTCGGGATGATGCCGTCATAGATGCAGCCGGTGGAACCGTCAATGGACAGCCAGTCGCCCTCGTGGTATTCCTTGCCCTTCAGCGTGAAGCGCTTGTTCTCCTCGTCCATGGCGATCTCGGAGCAGCCGGAGACGCAGCAGGTGCCCATGCCGCGCGCGACAACCGCCGCGTGGGATGTCATACCGCCGCGAACCGTCAGGATGCCCTGCGCCGCCTTCATGCCTTCGATGTCCTCGGGAGAGGTCTCAAGACGGACCAGAAGGACTTTCTCGCCGCGGGCTTTCCATGCCTTTGCGTCCTCTGCGGAGAAGACGATCTTGCCGCAGGCTGCGCCGGGGGATGCCGCAAGCGCCTTTGCGACGGGCGTTGCCGCCTTGATCGCTTTGGCGTCGAACTGCGGGTGCAGCAGCGTGTCGAGGTTTCTCGGATCGATCATTGCGACCGCTTCCTGCTCGGTACGCATACCCTCGTCAACGAGATCGCACGCGATCTTCAACGCCGCCTTTGCGGTACGCTTGCCGTTGCGGGTCTGCAGCATGTACAGCTTGCCGTGCTCAACGGTGAACTCCATGTCCTGCATGTCGCGATAGTGACCTTCGAGGATCTTGCAGACCTCATTGAACTGCGCGAACGCCTCGGGAAACTTCTGTTCCATCTCGGCAATGTGCATCGGCGTGCGGACGCCTGCAACGACGTCTTCGCCCTGCGCATTGGTCAGGAACTCGCCGAACAGACCCTTTTCGCCGGTTGCCGGGTCACGTGTGAACGCAACGCCGGTGCCGCAGTCATCACCCATATTGCCGAACGCCATGGACTGTACGTTGACCGCGGTGCCCCAGGAATACGGGATGTCGTTGTCGCGGCGATAGACGTTTGCACGCGGGTTGTCCCAGGAACGGAAGACCGCCTTGATCGCCTCAAACAGCTGCACTTTCGGATCGGACGGGAAGTCCTCGCCGATCTTTTCTTTGTATTCTGCCTTGAACTGATTCGCGAGCTCCTTGAGATCTTCCGCGGTCAGATCGACGTCCTGCTTGACGCCCTTCTGCTCCTTCATGCGGTCGATCAGAACTTCGAAGTACTTCTTGCCGACTTCCATAACGACGTCGGAGAACATCTGAATGAATCTTCTGTAGCAGTCCCATGCCCAACGCGGATTGTTGGACTTCTTTGCAATGACTTCGACGACCTGCTCGTTGAGACCGAGGTTCAGGATCGTATCCATCATGCCGGGCATGGATGCGCGTGCGCCGGAACGGACGGAAACGAGAAGCGGATTTTCGAGATCGCCGAACTTCTTGCCGGTGATCTTCTCCATCTTCTCGATATATTCCATAATCTGTGCCTGGATTTCGGCATTGATTGTGCGACCGTCCTCATAATACTGCGTGCAAGCTTCGGTCGTAATCGTAAAGCCCTGCGGTACCGGAAGACCGAGGTTGGTCATTTCGGCAAGGTTTGCGCCTTTGCCGCCGAGCAGGTTGCGCATTTCCGCATTGCCTTCGCTGAACAGATAGACGTACTTTGTAGACATGTGTATCCTCCTAAATATTTGTTAACGATTTATTATACCATAAATAAACAATGATGCAAGAAAAATCTTGCATCTTTACGTATTTTATATTCTTTTATCCGATCTGGTCGAGAAGCGCAACGGCGCGGTCGCCGCTTCCAAGCATATTCGCGCAGGACTTTTTCAGAAGCGGGAACAATTCTTCTCTGAGAGCTGGCTTCAGAACGACGCGATTGAGCTCGTCGTGCGACAGAAGCAGGATCCTGCGCATCGCTTCAAGCGCGAGTTTCGATACGGGCTTGCCGCCGTGCGGACATGCGGCGCAGACAACGCCGCCCGCTTCCGCCGAATAAAAGAGCACGGCGTCCGCACGTATATCCCGTCTGCATACGGCGCAGCGTGTGAGCGACGGGCGGTAACCGGCAAGGTCGAGATAATGGAGCAGAAACGCGATCAGAAGATCGTTCGGATCGGAATCCGAATACGCAAGGAACGAAAGAACATGATACAGCAGAGAAAACAGCTGTTCGTCCGGCGATTCGTGCTTGATGACCGTGTTGCACAGCTGTGTGCAGACAGAAGCCGTCATAAACCGGTCGACGTCCTCCCGCAGCGGATAGAACGTCTCGCGCACGTCGCAGGTATTGACCGTCACACGGTCGTTGCTGCTGAACAGTTCAAAGTCGCCGAATACAAACGGCTGCGTACACGAAAGCAGCGCGGACGTCGGTTTCCGGCAGTTTCGCGCTTTGCAGTCGATCCGCCCGCGCTCCGCGGAAAACAGCGTCAGCATCCGATCGTTGTCCTTATAATCGGTATATCCCGTTACGATGGCCTGTGTAAGCTCCGTCGGCATTTCTTTTTATAGGCGAGGTAATCCTCGACCCTGCCGGTGCGCATAAAGCGCTCCCATTCTTCCCGTTGTCGTTCCTTCATACGGACAGCATGTCCGTTTTTCGTGAAAAGATGCGGTTCAATCGTCTCGGTAGCCGAGCTCGTTCAGCATCTGCTGACGGTTGCGCCAGTCTTCCTTGACCTTGATCCACAGCTGCAGATTGACCTGTACGTCCAGAAGCCATTCAATATCCTTGCGCGCTTCGGAGCCGATGCGCTTCAGCATCTTGCCGCCTCTGCCGATGATGATCCCTTTATGACTTTCACGTTCACAGTAGATCGTCGCCCAGACGTCCATCAGCTTTCCGTCCGGACGCATCTGCATCTTGTCGATGCCGACGCCGATCCCGTGCGGGATCTCCTCGCGCAGAAGCTCCAGCGTTTTTTCGCGGATCATTTCCGCGCAGATCACGCGCTCCGGCTGATCGGTCACCATATCCTCGGGATAGTACTGCGGTCCCTCGGTGAGATAGTTTTTCAGCAGTTCTTCGAGCTTGTCGACGTTCTCCCCCGTCTGTGCGGAGATCGCAAGCACCGTGTCGAAACCGGCTTCCCTGATCGCGTCGCGCGCTTCCTGCATTTTAAGCGCGCTTGCGGCGTCGCATTTGTTGATCAACACGATCGCAGGCGCGCGCTGCGCTTTCACGATCCGCATGACCTCCGCGTCGCGCTCGCGCACACCCTGCAGCGCGTCGACGACCAGCAGGATCGCTTCCGTGTCCTTCGAAGCGTCCTCCGCCGTTTTCTGCATGAACTCGCCGAGCTTGTTGCGCGGCTTCGTCATGCCGGGCGTATCGAGGAAGATCATCTGATAATCTTTGCGCGTCAGAACACCGGTGATGCGGTTGCGCGTCGTCTGCGCGCGGTCCGTCACGATCGCGATCTTCTGCCCCACCAACCGGTTGATCAGCGTCGATTTCCCGACGTTCGGACAGCCGACGATGCTGAAAAACCCGCTTTTATAACCCGTTGCGTTCATAGCAGATCCTTCGGGCCGAACCGGTGCGGCATCATCTGATTGAGCGTTTCGGTCACGACCTCGCTTCCGTCGCGATTCGAAACGACGATTTCAAAGTCTCCGTCGCAGAACTCGGACATGACCTGACGGCAGACGCCGCACGGGAACGCCGGAAGCTCGCCCGAACCAATAATAGCGATCGCGGCAAATTCGCGTACGCCGTCATAGATTGCTTTGAAAAACGCGGTGCGCTCGGCGCAGATCGTCGGCGTGAACGATGCGTTTTCGATGTTGCATCCCTGATAAATCCTACCGTCCTTTGTGAGCAGTGCGGCGCCGACGCTGTAATGCGAATACGGCGAATATGAATGATCGCGCGCTTCCGCCGCGAGTTTCCGTAACTGTTCCTGCAGTTCGCGTTCCATTATCTTGTCACTCCTATTCCGTCCAGTATCGTCGTTTGTTTGTCACGCATAACACGCTCGTCCGCTTCCGTCATGTGATCGTAACCCAAAAGATGCAGCACGCCGTGCACCGCAAGGAACGACAGCTCGCGCAGAAGCGAATGTCCGTATGCCGCCGCCTGTTCGACGGCACGGTCGTAGCAGATCATGATATCGCCGAGATACCCGTCTGCGGAAAGCGAGATCTCGCCTTCCCATGCGGGAAACGTCAGCACGTCCGTTACGGCGTCAACATGGCGGAATTCACGGTTCAGCGTCTGAATGCGTTCCGGCGTGTCGATCAGGATCGTCAGATCGCCGTCGCGTCCCTCGGAATCCAGCGCCGCCTGTGCCGCGCGGACAATGCCTGTCCGCTCCGCTTCGGTGATCCCGACCGTTTCGGAAAAGACGTCAATCATTTGCGCGCTCCTTTGCTCTGGCGTTCTCATGGCGTTCGTACGCCTGAATGATCCGCTGCACCAGCTCGTGCCGGACGACGTCCTTGTGCGTGAGCCTGACGACGGAGATGCCCTCCACGCCGTCGAGCACGCGGATCGCATGGACCAGTCCGCTCATCTTCTCTTTCGGAAGGTCGATCTGCGTTACGTCGCCGGTGACCACGATGCGGCTGCCTTCGCCGAAGCGCGTCAGGAACATTTTCATCTGTTCGATCGAGCAGTTCTGCGCCTCGTCGAGGATGATGAACGCGTTGTTCAGCGTGCGTCCGCGCATGTACGCAAGCGGCGCGACCTCGATCGCTCCGCGCTCCATCAGCTGCTTGTAGGTTTCAAGTCCGAAGAATTCCTGCAGCGCGTCATACAGCGGGCGGAGATACGGATCGACCTTGTTCTGAAGATCGCCGGGCAGAAATCCGAGCTTTTCACCGGCTTCCACCGCCGGACGCGTCAGGATGATGCGCTCGACTTCCTTGTTTTTGAATGCAACGACCGCCATAGCGACGGCAAGGTATGTTTTGCCCGTACCGGCAGGACCGACGCCGAAAACGAGTTCATGCGATTTCAGCGCCTGAATATACTTCTTTTGTCCCAGCGTCTTGCACTTGATCTGCTTGCCGCGGTTTGTCAGCGCAACGACGTCGCCCATGATCTCTTTGATCATGTCGGCGTTTCCGTCTTTTGCGATGTCGATCGCGTAGCGGATGCGTCCGCGGTTGATCGGCTCGCCTTTGCGCTGCATGTCCAGCAGCTTTTCGAGGATCGTCTTGCAAAGCCCGACCTGTTCCTCGTCGCCCTCGATGGCAATGCCGTCGGAGCGGATCCGGATCTTCACGCCGATCTCCTCTTCAAATACGTTCAGGTTTTCGTCAAACACGCCGAACAGACCGATGGAGTCGTCCATCGATTCCAGTTCGATGCGGGCAACCGATTTGCCCAGATCATCCGTCATGCGGGTCTTCCTCCGTTTTTCCGATGATTTCTTCTGCGGTCACGATCACGTACGCGAACCGTTTTCCGTTCTTCGTCCGGATCGTCCCGTAAATGTTGATGACCGCTGCGTCCTTCGGCACCGCTGCAAGCGCGGATTCGCGCGCAAGCGCCAAAGCATTCTGCGCCGCTTCCTCCTCGTCGAGCGTTCGTTCCCGAAAGTCGATTTCGCGGGCTTCGTATGTTTCGAGCACGATCGGCAGCAGATCGGACGTCAGTCTCGACGTCGTCTGAATCAGCCGGTAATGCGAAAACGACGGCTTTTGCCGAACGATCTCCCACGGACCGATACGGATCACATGAACCGTTTCGACCGTATCCGTCTCGAAGGATTCCGTGACCGTGTCCGTGACGGCGGCTTCGCTTTCGTAGCAGACCGATCCGCGCACGGTTCCGTCTGCGTTCG
>CAMPAN010000006.1 GCA_946631895.1 uncultured Clostridia bacterium | reverse complement strand
CGGCGATATGCTGGAATACGCCATGGTGCTGTGCCTGTGCGGTCTCGCCTGCGACGTCGGCAGCCGTGCCGGTATCTTCAACGTCGGCGGCGAGGGACAGCTGCTCTTGGGCGCGCTGGTTGCATCGCGTATCGGAACATTGATGGACGGCGTCACACCTTGGCTCGCAATCCCCTGCGCCATCCTCAGCGCGGTCGCGGTCGGCGGGTTCTACGCGTTCATTCCGGGCATCTTAAAGGTCAAGCTCAAAGTCAACGAGGTCATCACCACGATCATGATGAACTCGATCGCCGTATTCCTCTGCGTATACTTTGCAAAGGGACCGTGGAAGAATTCCGTCAATGCGGAAGGGATCATCGTTCCCGAGGCATACCGGTTCACGACGCTGATCCGGAGTTCAAACCTTTCCACAGCGATCATTATCTCCGCCGTGCTGACGTTCCTCGTCTGGTACGTCCTGCAAAAGACGACCAAGGGCTACGAAATGCGTCTTACGGGCGACAATCCGCGGTTTGCCCGCTTTGCCGGGATTAAGGCGGACCGCCTCGTAATCGCCGCGATGGTCGTTTCCGGCATGATGTGCGGGCTCGTCGGCATGTTTCGCGTTTACGGTGCGGAGCGGATCTTCAAAACGACAGCGGTGTCGAACGAGTATTACTTTGAAGGACTGATGGTCGCGATGATCGCACAGTATCAGCCGCTGCCGACGATCATCATCTCACTGATCTTCGCGATTTTGAAGATCGGCGCAATGGGCATGCAGAGCGTCGGCGTGCCGATCCAGATCTACTGGATCCTTCAGACGGTCGTGATTTTCTGCATGGCGGGAGAAAAGGGGATCCGCGCAGCGATCCGGAAGGCAAGGGAGAAACGTGCTGCCGAACGGGATGTCCTTGCACGCAGGGAAGGAGGCACCGCAAATGAATGAGTTCACATGGACGAATTTTACAAAGATCGCTTCCAGTACGCTCAGTCAGATGCTTGGAACCGCTACACCGGTCGCGCTCGCCGCATTGGGCGGACTCATGACCGAGCATGCGGGTATCATGAACATCGGCATGGACGGCATGATCCTGATGGGCGCGTTCGTTGCGGCTGCCGTGAGCTACTATCTTGCCAGTGCTGCGCTCGGTATCCTTGCCGCCATGGTGTTCGGCATCGTGATCGGCCTGTTCTTCGCGCTGTTCACCGTGAAGCTGAGATCCGACGAGTTCATCATCGGCTGCGCACTGAACACCTTTGCCATGGGTATTACGGCGTATCTGAGCCGCTCGCTGTTCGGCTCGGACGGTATTCGGGGCGCGGCGTATCTGCACAATATCCATATTCCTCTTATAAAGGACATTCCGTTCCTCGACAATGTGATCAGCGGACATTCTCTGTTTGTGTATCTTACATGGGTGCTGGTCATTCTGATGTGGCTGTTTGTGTACCGGACGCCGACGGGCTTTTGGATCCGCGCCTCCGGCGAATCGCCCGAAACGCTGCGGACTGCGGGCAAGGATCCCGAAAAGATGAAATGGGTCGCGTCGATCCTGTGCGGCGTGTTCTGCGGTCTTGCGGGCGCGCACCTGTCGCTTGGCAAACTGAACGGTACGTTCGTCGAGGGCATGAGCGATTCCCGCGGATACATCGCGTTCGCCTGCGTTATCTTCGGAGCAGCGCATCCGGGCAAGGTGTATCTTGCCGCGCTGATGTTCGGCTTTTTCAGCGCGCTGGGCTTGCAGCTGCAGGGAATCATCAGTTCCGACCTTACCGAAGCGATCCCGTATGTGATCACGATCGTCATGATGGTCTACGTCGTCGTCAGCGGTCAGCGCAGAAGAGAGCGGCTCGCGAAGCAGCAGCTTAAAAAACTGGAATTGAAATAACAAACGCTCCAAGATACAGCCGTGCTGCGTGCGCGGCTGTTTTTTATATGAAAAAAGCTCTGTACAATCGCCGGAATCTGCGGTATACTGACATTTATGAAACGCCTTCTCCCGCTGCTTTGCGCATTGCTGATGCTTGCGTGCGCGGAACAATCGAATCCATCTGAGGGGACTCCGCTGCCGACGGAGACCGCTGCTGAGACACCGGAACCGGCAGTCGAAGCGGATGTGATTTCCGCGCCTGAGACCGGCACGCCGGAGCCGCTGCCGACGATTGCGCCGACGATCGCGCCGACGCCCGTTCCGACGCCGACGCCGGAACCCACACCGACACCGGAACCGACGCCGGAACCAACTCCGACGCCGCATCCGTACCGGGGGGAGAATCTGAAGGAATCGAAAACAAACCCGGCGTTCTGGTACTCATCGACGACGGAAGCGCTTCAGGCGCGGGTGATCGGCATGAGCTATCCGGAGGATCCGAAGGATGCGCCGGTCAGGATGAAGGATCTTCGCTATGTGCATATCCTGTACGTCGATTTTGACGGTGAGGAGCATGAAGGCGAGCTGCTGGTACACAAAAAGGTAGCGAAGGACGTCATTGAGATCTTCGAGGCACTGTACGATGCAAAGTATCCGCTGCGCTCGGTGCGGCTGGTCGACGATTTCGGACAGCCGTTTACCGACGGGCTTTCGATGTCGGCGGACAATACCTCCGCGTACTGCTGCCGCAAGGTCACCGGCAAAAACTATTTCTCGCGCCACAGCTACGGCACGGCGATCGACATCAACCCGGTCGAGAACCCGTACATCCGTCCGGACGGCAGCTTCGCGCCTTTGGAGAGCGAGCCGTATCTGGATCGCAAGAACGTTCGCCCCGGCATGATCACCGAAAAGGACCTCTGCTATAAGCTGTTCAAAAAGCACGGCTGGAAGTGGGGCGGGCACTTTAAGGGACAGAAGGACTATCAGCATTTCTCGAAGGATGTGAAGGGGGTTACGGATTGAACGAACAGGAGATCCTTGCGTACCTCGAACAGGACAAGACGATCCGGATCGACATGATCGAAGCGATCAGACGCGGCGGCGCAAAGATTTTGTATGCCGCACCGGATGCGGTTGCGCTGCTCCAAAGGGACCGGTTCTGCCTTGTCGTTTCCGATACGGTCGAAGCGGGCAGGCGCGCGCTTGCGGCGGTTCCGGACGGCATCTGCCTGTTTGTGGCGCACAACGAAGCCTCACGCGATGCGGTGTTTGCAACATTCCCGTTTGTCAATCACGCATCTGCATGCTGGCAGGCGTATTATCCGGGAACCGATCCGATCCCGGTGCCCGATGTGTGCGAGATCCGTCCGTTTCCGATCGGGGAACTGCCGTTTCTGCTGTCGGTCTACGATCCGGACGGCGATCCGGAACGCTACGCCGCGCGCGTGAACAGCGGAGACGTGCTCGCGGCATATCGCGACGGCGAGCTTGCGGGCTTTATCGGATTCCACGGCGACGGAAGCGGCGGCATGCTGGAGGTTCTGCCGAAATTCCGGCGGCTCGGCATCGGATCCGCGCTGGAGATCGCGCTGCATAATCTGGCGCTTTCCCGCGGATGGACGCCATACGGACAGATCTATACGACGAACAACGCTTCGCGGAAGCTGCAGGAAAGCCTCGGCATGGTCGTGTCGGATAACGAACTGTACTGGATGTACGAAAAATCCATCTGACAACGGTGCTTTCATGCGGGTTTTTCACCTCGCGCCTATGCATCGCGGATGCACCGGGCGGCGCGCGGTGCAAGGAGATTGGTTTACGGAGGATAAATACCGGCGTTACAGCCGGAAAGAAAATATTCGGAGGATAAAATGAAGGTAAAGAACATTTTGGGCGAACGATTCAAGGAACGCGCGTTTGATATCGAGAGCCAGAACCTCATGACGCGCGGCGGTTATATGAAGCAGGTCGGCAACGGCATCTATTCGCTGTTCACGCCGGCAAAGCGGATCCAGAACAAGATCGAAAAGATTCTCAGAGAAGAAATGGACGGTATCGACGGACAGGAGGTCCTGTTCCCGGTTGTGATGCCCGCGACGCTCTGGCAGAGCTCGGGCAGATTCGAGTCCATCGGCAAGGAGCTTTTAAGGTTCAAGGATCGCGGCGGCGCCGACATGGTCCTCGGCATGACGCACGAGGAGGCGGCGGTGCAGATGGCGATGAACGTGGCGGGCACGTATCAGAAGTACCCGTTCATGATCTATCAGATCCAGACCAAGTTCCGCGACGAACCGCGCGCAAGGGGCGGTCTCATCCGCGTGCGCGAGTTCACGATGAAGGACGCGTACTCATTCCACACCACGCAGGAGGACCTCGAGGCGTATTACGATCGCTGCTACCGCGCGTATGAGCGCATCTATGCCCGTGCGGGCGTGCCCGAGGTCATTGCGGTCAAGTCCGATTCCGGCATGATGGGCGGAAAGGTCAGCCACGAATTCATGCTGCTTACCGACATCGGCGAGGATTCCATCGTGATCTGCCCCGAATGCGGCTTCCGCGCGAACATGGAAGCGTGCGACGCGATCACCGAGAACGTTGCGGACGAAACGCTTGAGCCGCTCACCGAGGTCTTTACCGGCGATGCAAAGACGATCGAGGAGGTCGGACAGTATCTTTCGGTTGTTGACGAAAAGACCTGCAAGGCGGTCGTCTATCAACGCAACGCGGACGATTCCTACGTGCTGATCTTCGTGCGCGGCGATAAGGAGGTCAACGAGACCAAGCTGACGAATTATCTGAAGGCGGAGATCCATCCCGCGGTCGACGTCGAGAACGCAAACCTTGCGGCGGGCAATATCGGTCCGGTCGGGCTTGAAACAAAGGCGACCGTGCTGTTCGACCGTTCGCTGGTCGGCGCGACAAACCTCGTCTGCGGCGCAAACAAGCCCGAGTATCATCTGTCCGG
This sequence comes from uncultured Clostridia bacterium, assembly GCA_946631895.1. Classification (GTDB taxonomy): domain Bacteria; phylum Bacillota; class Clostridia; order Christensenellales; family CAG-138; genus UBA3792. The sequence goes on along the minus strand of CAMPAN010000006.1, from coordinate 38,707 downwards.
CTTCACGCCCGCGCGCGATCTGCCCGAGACGACCGAATTCCTCGATCTTTGCAAAGCGGTCGAGGGCGGCGTCTGCCCGAACTGCGGCCGTCACAGCCTGACGGTCCGCCGCGGCATCGAGGTCGGCAATATCTTCCAGCTTGGCAAGCGTTACACCGAAGCGATGGGAATGACCTACGACGCGGAGAACGGCGAGCGCAAAAACCCGATCATGGGCTGCTACGGCATCGGTGTCGGACGTCTCATCGCGTCCGTGTGCGAAGCGCATCACGACGATTACGGTCCCATCTGGCCGATCACGATCGCGCCGTGGCAGGTGGAGATCTGCGCGCTGCGCATCGACAACGAGGATGTGAAGAACGCGGCGGAAAAGCTCTATCGGGAGCTTGAGAATGCAGGCGTTGAGGTGCTGTACGACGACCGTCCCGTTTCCGCGGGCGTCATGTTCTCCGACGCGGACTTACTCGGCGCGCCGGTACGCGTGGTCATTTCGCCGAAGACGCTCTCCCGCAATGCGTTCGAGCTTGCCGCGCGGGACAAGTCCTTCCGCGAGGACATTGCGATCGACACAGCCGCCGAAACGGTCGAAGCGAAGGTCAGAGAGATGATTGCCGCGGTCAACGCCAAGGTGCCGGAACGGCTGTAAATCATAGAATTACAGAAGACCCATCTGGGTCTTCTTTTTTTTCCAAAATCATGCAACGTATTGCCTGTTTCGAGCGTCTTTATATACAGAGCGGTTTTACAAGTCTGCAACAACTTTGTGACATTTTTGTTGCGGTTTGTACAAATCTCGATGGTATGCTGTTTACGGAAAAACGGGATTCCGTTTATGATTTTACAACTCTGAAACACGGATTGCGTTACAATACGGACAGGGAGGGGCATATGGCACGTATTTTGATTCTGGAAGACGAACGCGCGATCAACGATCTCGTTGCGCTGAACCTCAGCATGGTCGGTCACACGACGGTGCAGGCGTTTACGGGAGCGGAAGCGCTGAAAGCGGCGGCGATCCATCCGATTGATCTTATGATCATCGACGTGATGCTGCCGGACACGGACGGCTTTACGGTCTGTGAAAAGCTCAAGGGGACGCCGGCGATCTTTCTGACGGCGCTCGGCGAAACGGCGGACAAGGTCAAGGGCTTCGAACGCGGCGCGGATGATTACATTGTGAAGCCGTTTGAGATGACGGAACTGCTGCTGCGCGTGGAAGCGGTGCTGCGCCGCACGCATAAGAGCGAGCAGCATTACCGGATCGACGATCTCGACATCGACTTCGAGGCAAAGACGGTGACAAAGGGCGGCGTTCCGGTCGATCTCACGATGCAGGAATACACGCTTCTGGAAACGCTCGTCAAAAACCGCAACATCGCGCTGTCGCGGCAGAAGCTGATGCGCGAGGCGTGGGACATTTCTTTTATGGGTGAAACGCGTACGGTCGACGTGCATGTGCAGCGCATCCGCAAAAAGCTCGGTCTGGACGACCGGATCAAGACCGTGTACAAGCTCGGATACCGGTTCGAGGAAACGCCGTGAAGCTCAGACAAAAAAGTTATCTTCTGACCGTCTTGCTCGTTGCGGCGGTGCTGTATGCGAGCATGCTTTGTTTGCTGCTGCCGAATATTCGCATGACGATCCGATCGGCGGAGGCACGCGCGCTCGGCGAGGAAAAGGCGCTTGCGCTTGCGATCGACGGTTTGTTTGAAAAAACACCCGTACGGCAGCGCCCCGTGTATGCGCGCGGGTTTGCCGTATATGACAGCGGCGGCGCAACCTTTGCGTTGGGAAGCGGCGACGAAACGTGGGTCGCGACCGAGCCGGTCCCGCCCGTTATCGAGACGGGCAGAATGCAGTGGGTCAGTCAGAACGGGCGCACCGTCCTGACGATCGCGGACCGGCTGTCCGACGGCGTATGGCTACATTACGGTCTGGATATGACGGACGTGCTGCACCGCCTGTTCTGGCAGACGATCGGCGCTGTGTTTCTTTGTACGGCGCTTGCCGTGGGCATTTCCGCCGCGCTTTATCTCCTCGAAGACCGGATCAACCGTCCGGTCGAACGGCTTGCGCACGAGCTGAGAACGCCGCTGACCGTCATCCGAGGCTACGCCGAGCTTCTGGAACGCGCAAAGCTCACACCGGAGCAGCAGCATCAGGCGGCAAGCTATATCGTGACCGAGAGCGAACGGCTCGGCGAGATCTCGCAAAAGCTTCTGACCCTTGCCGACACGCGAAAGAATGTGTTCCGCCCGGAGCGGCTGAGCCTTCCGGAGCTTGCCGCGCATCTTCAAAAGACCTATCCCACGCTGGAAACGGAGATCGGATGGGATACGCTGACCGCCGACCGTGCGCTTCTGCTGAGCCTGCTCGGCAATCTCATCGGCAACGCGGTAAAAGCGTCCGCGCCCGGCAGCCCGGTGCTGATGAAGGCGACCCCCGGCGTGATCGAGATCATCGACGAGGGCGGCGGCATGACGGAAGAACAGCTTCGCTATGTGAACGATCCCTCGCATGCAAAGAACCCCGGCGTACGAAGCGGGCTCGGCGTGCCGCTGTGTCACGAGATCGCGATCATGCATCGCGCCACGCTGACCTATTCGTCCAAAGCGGGTGAGGGCACGACGGCGACGGTTTCTTTTACAACTCTGTGACAACTCTGTGAGGACTCCGTTACAAGTCCTGTGTTACGATGGGACTGTAGAAAGGAGGCGGCAAGCCATGAAATCATTCTTCAGAAAACACAAAATCTTTATGATCGCACTTTGCGGCGTACTCTGCATCGGAATCTTCTCCGGTCTTTTGCTGACGGGCGTGATCAATTTGTCCAAGAGCGGCAGCTCGTTCAAAACCGTCGCGGAGGCGAAAGAGGAAGCGAACAAGGAAACCGAAGATAACGAAACGCCGGACAAAATGCCAGTCCCCACGCCCACACCGCAGGAAACGAAGCTTTCCCCGGACATGGTGAGGAGCATCACAGAGGAAGTGCAGAGACGCAGAGATTATGTGATCCCCGTTCGGACAAGCAACTGCCCTGCGGAAAACCTGATGATCTGGGATGTATCGAGACCGAGTCAGGAGCAGGAAGAGCTTGCAAAAGATGCGGCAAAGCAATTTACGGAGCTCGTGTTCGAACAGTCGTACGAGACGCTGACAGGCTACCCGCTCAAAGATGCGAGCGTGGCAGTGTATACCGACAAGAACGGTGACCGCGATACCGTTCTCCGCGTAACCGATCCTGCGGGAAACTACATCGTATCGTTTTCCGAGACGACCTGGAAGGTGCTCTGCGCCGATCTTCTGACATATCCGCAATCGGATATGTCCGATCATGAGAAGGATGCGCTGCGGCTTGCGGAAAAGCTCGGTTATCATTCCGCCGTACTGTACCGCGATCGCAACAATGAAAGGATACATGAATCCGTCTACATGCTCACGACCGAAACGGACGAATGCCTTGCGATCTCGTACTGCGGTGATCGGCTTTGGCAGTTTGCGGTCTATCCGAGCCAGCAGGCGATGCTGGAATGCGAATACTTCCTTGCGGACATCCAGATCGACTACGAAACGCCGGCATATCCGAGAAACTTCGTCGAAGCGGAAGCGCCGAAACTCGGATTCGATCAGATGCTGCCGGGCGATAAGATCATTATCCGAGCGACACGTCTCTATAATCAGCTTATGGGAGAAGAAGCCAAAAAGCAGGGAGATTTCAAAGCAACCTTCTACCGTGACGAGAGCGGCGCGCGCGAGGACTGCTGGGTGATCAGAAGCGAAGGCTTCGAAATGACGGTGTCGGCGTATTCGCGCGACGTGATCCGGCTGGATTGCAATATCCCGTGCAAGGATCTTTTGACGATTCCGTACGAGGACATGGGCGGCGCGGAATACGAAGCGGCGGCACGGCTGATCGGCGAGAACCTGTTCGCGGCGCTCGGCACTTATGACGGCGACGCGCACGGCAAGGCTGTGAAAAATGTCGACGTCAACGCGGTTGCGGATTACCACTACTGCACGATGGACGTTTATCTTGAGGACGGCACGGTCTACGAGCTCGGCTTCGCGGACGGTGTGCTGAAGTATGCCGAACACTACGCGAACGATCAGTTCTTCTGGGTCGGCATCAACACCGGCTGGGTCGCGGACACGGTCTATGTGAACGCCGCGACGGGCAAGAAGTTTGTTCCGGAATACCGCGACTGGGACGGCGACCTGCATGTGAAGCCGCGTCCGGAGAACTGAGCCGATCGGGGAATCGGCAAGATTCCGCCGATTCCCCTTTTTACGACATTGTTACAAATCCGAGACAGTTTTTTTACGTTTTAGACGCATTTGCCGTGTATAATGGAGTCGGATGAAAGGAAGGGGCATTTCCATGAAACGGATCATCATATGCGCGATTGCGTGTTTATTCTTATTTGCGTGTGGGGATCCCGCCGTGCAGACGGCGGAAGAAACCGCCGCAAGGCAGGAACCGCCCGCCGTTGAAACGGAATCGATCGTTGCGGAGGACTCGGTCGGCTCGCCGGAACAGACAGAGGCAGCGGAACTGCCGAGCTTGCCGGACGCGACCGAGGAAACAGTCGTAATTGATTCGGTGAGCGAAGAAGCTACGGCGGCGCCGACGCTGCAGCCGGTGCCGGCGGAACGGCGGTTCCCGGACAAGTTTTCGGAAACGAAGGAACTGGATGACGAAGCGCGGACCTACAAGAGCAGTTCGGTCGACATCTCGATCAAGGTCTATGACGAAAAGAACACCTATTCAAAGCGCATCGTCTACTATGTCGCGGATATCTACGTCAAGGACGTGACGTCGATTCGCACGGCGGCTGCAAGGGGCGATTTCGGCATGCGCTACGAACGGCGCGTCAAGGAGATTGCAAAAGACGCGGGCGCGATCCTCGCAATCGACGGAGACACCTATACGCATGTGGAAAAGAGCTTTGTCATTCGCAACGGTGTGCTGTACCGCGACACCCCGATCAAGGATACGGATATCTGCGTCCTGTATCGCGACGGAACCATGGAAACAAAGAAGTGGGGCACGTTCACGGCACAGGAGATCATCGAATCCGATCCCTGGCAGGTGTGGGGCTTCGGACCGGCGCTGCTGGATGAGGAAGGAAATGCGATCAGCATCGACCACAGGCTTTCGGGGCACAACCCGCGCGCGGCAATCGGCTATTTTGAACCGGGACACTACTGCTTCGTCATTGTCGACGGGCAGCGCGGCAAAAAGGATAACGGCTCGGACGGCATCCGGCTTTCCGCGTTCAGCAAATTGATGGCGGATCTCGGCTGCAAGGCGGCGTACAATCTGGATGGCGGCGATTCCGCGCAGATGTACTGGAACGGAAAGATCATCAACAAGAGCAACAACGAAAGCCGCGTCATCAGCGATATCATCTATATTCTTCCGGAACCGTAGTGCTTTGATTGTCTCTCCAAAGGGGAACGCATTGTCCGTTTCTTGCTTTGCGGGCAATGCGGACCCGTTTCTGTATCCTCCTTACGTGCGGCTCTTCCTCTCCCCAACATGAGCCGCACAGAAAACGAACCGCCCTCCTCAGAGGGCGGTTCGTTTTATTGAAATGTGCTTATCCGAGTACGGCGCTTGTCTGTCCGCCGAGGGTCAGCGTTGTGCCGGAGAGTTCGGCGGTTCCGAGACCTATGAATGCACGCAGCTCAGTGAAGTCCCCGAACAGCGAAACGTCGATCGTCTGGGCGGTCTTGGACGTGTTGTGCAGCACAAGCACGGTTTTCCCTTCGTAGGTCGAGATGAAGCCGCCGGCGTTGCTGCCCTTTACGGAGACGGATTTGTACGCACCGCGGGCGATCGCCGGGTTTGCCTTGCGGATCATGATGAGCTTTTTATAGTAGGTATAGAGGCTGTCCGCGTCCGTCTTCTGCTGCTCCGCACCGTTTTCGATCTGGCTCGGATAGGTAGAGCCGACCGGGTTTTTCACGGTATCGCCGTCACCCCAGACCATTGCGAGACGACGGTTTGCGTCGGTGTTTGCGCCGCCGCGCGAGCCGCGCATGCCGAGCTCCTCTCCGTAGTAGATGAACGGCGATCCCGGACCGAGAATGTAGAGATTCGCCGCCATCTGCATGTCGCCGTTATCGACGGACAGGAAGCCTGCCGCGCGGTCGGTGTCGTGGTTTGCGATGAACGGGACGAACATCGCGTCGCTGTTTGTGCCGGCAACCGCGGCGAGGTATTTTTCGATGTACTGCGTCAGCTTGCCGACGTTGCCCGCTTTTGCCGCGACAGCGAACAGACCGCCGGACTGTGAGGTCGTGAAGTTGAAGCAGTTGGTAGCGGGATAATAGCGATCGGTGATGCCGTCTCCGTCCCAGACCTCGGCGACCGTGTACATTTCGGGATATTCGGCGCGGAGCGTATCGAGGTATTCCTGCCAGTAGGCGACGCTCGCATCGTGATCGCCGAAGTATACATATTTTGCCGCATCGAAGCGGAAGCCGTCGACGCCGCGGTCGAGGTAGTATCGTGCGATTTTCAGGCATTCTTCACGTACGGCGGGGTTTTCGAAGTTGAGCTCCGGCATGCCGCCGTCAAAATTGCATTCATAATAGATATCCGTTCCGGAAAGCGCGGAGAACGTGCGTCCCGCAGGAGCCTGTTCGCCCTGCTTGTAATAGCAGTAGAAATCATAGAACGGATCGGTCGGATCGTCGTTGCGGTGCGCACTTGTAAAGTTTCCGAACCATTCGTTTGATCTTGCGGTATGATTGATCGGAAGATCGAGGATCAGCTTGACGTCGCGCGCGTGGCACAGTGCGATCAGCTCATCCAGATCCTCCTGCGTGCCGAACTGCGGATCGATCTTATAATAATCGGCAACGTCATATTTATGATAGGACGGAGAGGAGAAGATCGGCGTCAGCCAGATGCCTTCGATGCCGAGGGATTTTCCAGAGTCCGGATCGCCGTCGTTCAGATAATCGAAACGATTGATGATGCCCCGAAGATCGCCGATGCCGTTATAGTTGGAATCGGAGAACGAGCCGACAAAGATCTCATAAAAGACCCGTGCGTTGTCCGGTGCGGGAACGGAGCCCAAAAGATTCGGATCGGTGATCACGTATTCGCCCGGCTGCGGCGCTTCGGTCTCCTGCGGGGCTTCCGTCTCCTGCGGCGCTTCGGGTTCCTGCGGCGCTTCGGTCGCGGCGAGGTTAGATGACGGATCCGTTTTCTGTCCGCAGGCGCAGCACAGAGAAAGCAGCATGATTACAAGCAATGCGCAGACAGATTTTTGTATGGCTTTCACAAGACAACATCTCCTCTTTTAAGTATCTTATCAAAATAATAGTATATTTTTTGTGATCTTTTGTCAAGAATATGCTTTCTTTACCGGCAAAAACATGCTATACTTTCTATTATGAAACGAGTTGAACTGTATGATCCGGGTGTGCTCCCGAAAAAGCGCGTGCGCAGAAGAAAGCTGCTTGCCGCCATGCTCTGCATCGGCGGGATCGGGCTTTTCGTCTGTATTCTGTTCTGCGTGCTGACTACGCGAAAAAACTATATGACAATGCTGCCGCTGACGATCGCGGCGTCCGTGCTTACAGGATGGATCATCATTACGTTCCTGCACGGATCTTTCAGCGACGCGAACGCAGACGTGCGTCATTGGGAAACCATGCTCCGGGAACCGCGGGAAACGCAGCGCGGGCGGTTTGAAAAAACCGACGACGTCCGGCGTGTCAGAAACGGCATGACCGTGCGCAAAGTGCGTTTCTTTGAGGACGAACGCGAAAGAGTTCTTTCGGTGAGCGAGCATCTTGCGGACAGGCTTCCGGATACGTTTTCCGGGACGGTGGAGACGGTGTATGATTTCATCGTCGCATATGAGGTGAACGGCGATGATTAAGGGAATTCTACGAAACTGGTACCGGTATATTCTCTGGGCGATGCTGTCTGCGATCTTCTGGACGTGGATCTTTACGCTGCTCTTTACCGCGCCGCCGAAAAAGAAGGTCGTGCTGTATGCGGATCTTCCGGCAATCGACGGGAATTCGCTGTCGATCGCGCTTGAGGAAAACCTGCCGGAAGGAATCCGGATGGTCGAAGTCGGCGTGTTTGAAGATCTTATTTTCGACGCTTCTTCCGTCCTGTCCGGTGATCTCTATCTGATTCCCGAATCGAAGGCGGAGACATATCTGCCGTCGTTTGCGGAGATCGACCGCGCGGCTTTTCCGGGCGAGACGTTCTTCGAATCGGACGGGAAGGCGTATGGGATCCTGGTCTATGACGAAGCCGGCAATCTGCGGATCGGCGGGAAACGGGTCTTTTATATTCAGAACGAACGCTGTTATCTGTTTTTCAACAAGGATTCGATTCACATCGGCGAACCGGACGACGCGGCATTTTTCGTTGCCGGACAGTTTTTGAAATTGCGTGAGGAATAAGCAAATGAAAAGAAAATGGATCGTGGCGCTGCTGACAACGGCAATGCTGCTGGGCTGCACGGGGACGGAACCGAAACAGGACGCCGTACCCTCGGCGGAAGCAGCAGGGGACAATACGGGAACGGAGATCAAGGTGGAAAGCGTGATTCCGACGGAAAAGATCGAGGGCAGCTCGCTCTTCGTTAAAAAGGTAGAGGATTTGCCGGACGGCTTTATCATGGGAATGGACGCGTCGTCGGTCATTTCGGAAGAACAGAGCGGCGTGAAATACTATAACTTCGCGGGCGAGGAGCAGGACGTTTTCAAAACGCTTGCGGAAAACGGCATCACACACATCCGTGTGCGCGTGTGGAACAACCCGTACGACGCGAACGGAAACGGCTACGGCGGCGGCAACAACGACGTCGAAAAGGCGGTTGAGATCGGAACGCGCGCAACAAAGTACGGCATGAAGCTGATCGTGGATTTCCACTATTCCGACTTCTGGGCGGATCCCGGCAAACAGATGGTGCCGCTTGCGTGGAAGGATATGACCGTACCCGAGAAAGCGGACGCGCTCTATGCGTTCACGCGCGATGCGCTTATACAGATGAAGGATGCGGGCGTCGCGGTCGGCATGGTACAGCTCGGCAACGAAACGAACAGCGCGCTGTGCGGAGAGCATCACTTTGAGAACATTGCAAAGCTGATGAAGGCGGGCGGCAAGGCGGTCCGTGAGGTATACCCGGACGCGCTGATCGCCGTTCATCTTGCCAATCCGGAGCGTACCGATGCATACGACGGATTTGCCATGAAGCTCGATGCGTTCAAAGTCGAGTACGACGTGCTTGCCTCTTCCTATTATCCGTACTGGCACGGAACGCTGGAAAACCTGTCGAACGTGCTGAACGGCATTGCCGAAAAATACGGCAAAAAGGTCATGGTCATGGAGACGTCCTATGCCTATACCGGCGTCGATACGGACTTTTCCGGCAACACGATCTCGGACGAGTCCGCGAACATCGTCAAGGACTATCCCTTTACGGTGCAGGCGCAGGCAAACCATGTCCGCAACGTGATCGACACGGTCGCGCATGTCAAAAACGGCATCGGTGTTGTCTATTGGGAAGGCACGTGGATCACGGTCGGAACAAACTCCTGGGAGGAGAACCACGAAAAGTGGGAGAAATACGGCTCCGGCTGGGCTTCAAGCTACGGCGGCAGCTACGATCCGGACGACGCGGGCAGGTATTACGGCGGCAGTGCGGTCGACAATCAGGCGATGTTTGACGAAACGGGACATCCGCTTGAGTCGCTGCGCGTGTGGAACCTCGTGCGTTACGGCAACGAGGTTGAAACACATGCGGATGCGATCCGCGATACGGTGCTGTCCTTTGATCTGAAGGGTACGATTGAGCTTCCCGAAACGGTCGATGCAGTGCTGACAAGCAACGAACTTCTGAAGGTCCCGGTCAAGTGGAACGTCACCGATCAGGACATTGAGCAAATGTATGCCGGAGGCGTCGGGACCTATGAGATCACGGGCGAGGCGGAAGGACTTCCGGCACGTCTCACCGTGTCCATGATCAATTTTAACTTCCTGCAGAACTTCGGCTTTGAGGACGGCGTGCCCGAACCATGGCAGATCGAGGACCGCGGCGGCGCGGATCAGCTCTACGTTGAGGACAAGATCACCGATTCGCTGAACGGCACTTATCACATGCATTTCTGGAGCGCGGCAAAGGAATCGGTCGATTTTTCGCTGTTCCAGACGGTGAAGGATCTTCCGGCGGGCACGTATCAGTTCACGATCTCGATCATGGGCGGCGACGCTGGCGATACGGAAATCTACTGCTATGCGCTGGTCGACGGCGTTGAGATCGGACGAACGCCGATGCGAATCACGTCCTACGGGAACTGGGATACGCAGACGGTCAGGGATATTGCCGTGCAGGAAGGACAGACCGTCACCGTAGGCATTTACGTGAAATGCTCCGGTGCGGGAAGCGGCGCATGGGGCAAGATCGACGATGCGCTTCTCAACAGCCAGTCGTAATGCGAAGAATTGAAACAACTGAGACAATTTAGCACATTATATATAAAAATCGGTTGACAACGGACGTAAAAATGATTATATTATAGGTACATCATGAGACCGTGGGGGTATGTTCAGACAAGCCTCTGCGATCCCGGATGAAATTCTTTTCATTCCGGTATTCGGAAACGGATACCAAATTAAATAGGAGGGAAATTATGAAAAGAACATTGGCAATTATGCTCGCACTCGTGATGGTGTTCGCACTTGCAGCGTGCAAGACGCCGGCACAGCAGGGCGGCGAGAAACCGGCACAGCAGGGCAACAATGAACCGGCGCAGCAGGGCGGCGAAGAACCGGCACAGCAGGGCAACGAACCTGTTGCAACCGGCGACGAAGTCACCTACGAGATCACCGTTTGGGTCGGCGAAGCGGCTGTTGATCTGACCAAGAAGCAGATCGAAGACTTCAACAACACCAATACGGAAGGCATCAAGTTCATCGCGACTGTCAACGGTGTTTCCGAAGCGACTTCCGCGGATCAGATGCTGGTTGACGTTTCCGCAGGCGCAGATATCTACTGCTTCGCGCAGGACCAGTTTGCTCGTCTTGTACAGGGCAACGCGCTGATCCAGCTCGACGAAGACGCTGCGAAGATCGTCAAAGAAGCGAACGATCCCGGCGTTGTTGCGGCAGCAACTTCCGGCGATACGCTGTATGCGTACCCGCTGACCTCCGATAACGGCTACTTCATGTACTATGATAAGAGCGTTATCCCCGAGGAAGATGTTGATTCTCTTGAAAAGCTGATTGCGGACTGCGAAGCGGCTGGCAAGACCTTCGCGTTCGAGACCAACACCTCTGCATGGTACATTGCATCCTGGTTCTTTGCAACCGGCTGCAAGTCTGACTGGACCACGGGCGACAACGGCGAATTCATTTCCGTTGCCGATACGTTCGACAGCCCCGAAGGTCTCATCGCTGTCAAGGGCATGAAGAAACTGGTCGACTCCAAGTGCCATCTGTCCTCCTCCTCCGGCGACGTCTTCGCAAACAACGGTGCGATCGTTGTCACCGGTACGTGGAACTATGAAATCATCAGCGGCCTGCTCGGCGACCACATGGGCGTCACCGACCTGCCTTCCTTCGAAGTGGACGGCAAGGAATACCACCTCGGTTCCTTCAACGGCTGCAAACTGATGGGTGTCAAGCCGCAGTCCGATCCGGACCGTCAGATCTGCCTGCAGATCCTGGCTGAGTACCTCACCGACGAAGCACGCCAGATGGAGCGTTTCGAAGCTCTCTCCTGGGGTCCGTCCAACCTGAATGCACAGAAGTCCGACGCAGTCCAGGCGAACCCGGGTCTTGCAGCACTTCTGAAGCAGAACGAATTCTCCAAGCCGCAGGGTCAGATCCACGGTTCCTGGTGGGATATCGCAAAGGTTATCGGCGATGACGTCAAGGCAGCAACCGACGAAGCGGGCCTCCAGGCAGCGCTTGACAACTACAAGGCAAAGATCTCTGCTCTGTTCACCATGACGGAAGAAGAGAAGAATGCGTGGGGTGTCATCGGTATGTGCAACAGTACGGACGGCTTCTTCTTCACCGACTATAACAATGAGACCCGTTCCAACTGGAACGAAGATATGCCGATGGAAGAGATTGAAGCGGGCGTTTGGAGAACCACGCAGGCTTATGAGATGCCGGCAGGCTGCGAATTTAAAGTTCGTCAGGGCGGCAGTTGGGATGTAGCGTTCCCGGCGGATAACTTCAGAGTCGAAGAAGCGGGTACGTACTACGTGCAGTTTGTTGTTGAGACCGGCGAGATCACGCTGGTTCCCGCAAACTAAGACAAACCAAAGTTTTCATGACTTTGGCTGAACAGTAAATTGAATCCGGCCGGAGTCAATGCAAATTGACTCCGGCTGTTTTTTGAACAACAAGGAGGTGCGGTATAAGTGAGGAAACATAGTTTAGCACCGGCGATCTCGCTGTTCATCATCGCAGTGATCCTGCTGTCCTTGGGATGTTTGCTCATCATTAAGAACAGTATGACGCTTCAGCTGATGAATGCCGGCGAATCGCTTTTCGACAAGGACGGCAATAAGCTGAATCTGAATCCGATCACGCTCCATCTGAATGTTTTTTGCGGCGTATTGCTCGCTCTGGTGGGGCTCGGCTGCCTGGTTTTCGGCATTGTTTCTTTGATCCGTACGATCAAAACCAACAAAGCCGTCGCAAGAAAGGCTGCCGAGGAGCGCGAGGAGGTTACGAAGCTGAACCTCTGCAAAGCGTATGACGACAAGACTTTCCTCCAGTTTGATAAAGGGGAAGCGTCGTTCAACAGATTTATGCGTACCTTGATTGACATTCCGAAGAAGCTTTGGAATGTCTGCAAGAAGATCGGACAGTTCTTTAAGAAGGCAGCTCTCGGCATTGCAAATGAAGTAAAGGACATCTGGACGACGTTCGTAAACGGCGATTGGAAGACGAAGCTCTCCTATCTCGTGATGGGATTCGGCAGCATCGCGCGCGGACAGGTCCTGAGAGGCATTCTGTTCCTTTTGATGGAGGTCGTCTTCATCGGGTACATGATCCTGTACGGCGGCAGCTACCTGTATCTTCTGGGCTCGCTCGGCAGAGCGGATCATGCACCGTATAACGTTGCGGTCAAGGGCAGAGGCGGAAGAACCTCCTATCAGCTCATCACCGCCAACGACGATCCGAACGTTGATAACTCGTTCAAGATCCTGCTGTACGGCGTTCTGACGCTTTTCTTCATTGTAGCGTTCATCTATACGTGGCGCGTCAATGTGAAGCAGAACAAGCTCGCAGAGCAGATCCTGAAGAAAGGCAAGAAACTCAAGAGCGACAAAGACGATTTGAGATCTTTGGTGGACGACCAGTTCCACAAGACGCTGCTTGCCCTTCCGATGCTCGGCATCGTGCTGTTCACGGTCATGCCGATCGTATTCATGATTTTGGTAGCGTTCACGAATTACAGCTCGGTAAACGACGGTATTCAAAGCCTGTTCGGCTGGGTCGGGTTCAAGAACTTCGGCACCATGCTGTCGTGGGAAGGCGGCGGAAACAGCTATGCGGCGACGTTCGGCGAGGTTCTGCTGTGGACGCTGATCTGGGCGTTCTTCGCAACGTTCACCAACTACTTCCTCGGTATTGCAGTTGCATTGATGATCAATAAGAAAGGCATTCAGTTCAAGAAGGTCTGGAGAACGGTTCTCATCATGACGATTGCGATTCCGCAGTTCATTTCTCTGTTGTATGTCAGCTCCATGTTTGCAGAAGACGGTCTGATCAACGGTATTCTGCAAAGTATGCATGTGACACATCCGGGCATAGCGGTCAAATTCTGGAACAACGCGCTGGATCCGTGGCTGGCACGGGCAATGGTCATCATCATCAACATCTGGATCGGTATTCCGTACCTGATGCTGATCGCAACGGGTATCTTGATGAACATTCCGGCGGACCTCTACGAATCCGCGAAGATCGACGGCGCAAGCGGCTGGAAGCAGTTCAGCAAGATTACGCTTCCGTACATGCTGTTCATCACCGGTCCGTACCTTCTGACGAGCTTCACCGGCAACATGAACAACTTCAACGTCATCTACCTGCTGACCGGCGGCGCACCGAACAACATCGATGCATCCATTCCGACGCCTCCGGGCAAGACCGACCTGTTGATTACGTGGCTGTTCAAGATTACGCAGAGCGGCGCGGCAGCAGACGGCAGACAGTACTATCTGGCTTCCGTTATCGGTATTCTGGTCTTCCTGGTGGTATCCGTGATTTCGTTGATCGTCTATGGCTTGCTGCCCTCGGTCAAGAATGAGGAGGATTTCCAATGAGCAAGAAAAATACATTCGTCGGCATTATTCTGCTGATCGTTGCCGCAATCTTCCTTGCAGGCGCTGCTTTTCTGGAGTATAACATCGTCAGACCGATGTGGGACTACCAGCACCAGTATCTGACGAACGGCTTCATTTATTCGACGTTTGCATTTATCTGCAAGCTGATCGGTATTGTTGCTCTGTTTATCGGCGTTCGTTTCCTGAACAAGGGACTCGGCGGCACCCTGATGCTGGTCTTTGCGGCACTTTTCCTCGGGGCTGCAGGCTTCTGGGCATATAACGTTGCGCGGGCAGCCATGCATAACAGCAACTTCCTGACCACGGTCTATACGGTATTCGGCGCATTCAATACGGCGGTCGGCGTCATTGCCCTGTTCTACGGCATCCGTCTCATCAGACGCCGCAACGAGGTGGAGAGCGATCGTCACATGGGCATGAAAGCGTCCAAGATCCTCACCAACGGCATCATTTATGTGCTGCTGGTGATCATCTCGATCGTATGGCTGTTCCCGTTCTTCTGCATCGTGGTGAACTCGTTCCGTGACGACCCGGTTTACACAATGAACACTTCGCATTTGTTCTACAATGCAAACCGCAACACGGGTTATCACTGGGGCTTCGGCAACTATGTGAAACTGTTTGTCGAACAAAAGGCTGCCGAGGACGGAACAATCGTGACGCAGAGTACCTTCAAGACCAACGGGTTCCTGCGGTGGTATGTGAACACGTTCATCGTCGCAATCGTGGTTGCGATCGTGCAGACGATTATCGTACTGTGCATGTCCTACGCACTCTCGCGTTTCCGTTTCAAGATGCGTAAGCCGCTGATGCAGTTCATGCTGATCCTCGGTATGTTCCCCGGCATGCTTTCCCTGATCATTTTGTATCAGGTCTTGAAAGACATCGGGTTGACCGGACCGACAGCACTTCCCGGATTGATTCTCGTCTACGTCGCTTCATCCGGTATGGGCTACTATGTATCCAAAGGCTTCTTCGATACGATCCCGAAATCGTTGGACGAAGCTGCGCGTATCGACGGCGCAACAAGAGCACAGGTCCTGATCAAGATCATATTGCCGCTTGCAAAGCCGATCGTTATTTACACGGTCTTGACCGCATTCATGGGTCCGTGGGCCGACTTCGTATTTGCAAAATACGTTACCGGCGTTACACCTGAAGCGTGGAACGTTGCAGTCGGTTTGCAATCGTGGATGGGTTCCCAGCAGAACATCAGTCAGAACTACACCCTGTTCTGCGCCGGCGGCGTTGTCGTTGCGATCCCGGTCGTGATCCTGTTCATGTGTCTGCAGAGATACTATGTGGAAGGCGTCACGGGCGGCGCGGTCAAGGGTTAAGCCCGAACTCTAACGAGAAGAAAAGGAGTATACCGATATGGCAAGTGTAAAGCTTACAAACGTAAAAAAGATTTACGATAACAACGTTGTTGCCGTACACGACTTCAACCTCGATATCAAGGACAAAGAGTTCGTCGTGTTCGTCGGTCCGTCCGGCTGCGGCAAATCCACCACGCTCCGTATGGTCGCGGGTCTTGAAGAGATCAGCGACGGCACGGTCGAGATCGACGGCGAGGTCGTCAACGACCTGCAGCCCAAAGACCGCAACATCGCGATGGTCTTCCAGAACTACGCGCTGTATCCGCATATGACGGTTTACGACAACATCGCATTCTCCCTGAGACTCAAGAAAGTCCCGGAGGATGTGATCTACGCGAAGGTCACGAATGCCGCGGAGATCCTCGGCATCACCCAGTACCTGATGCGTAAGCCGCGCGCTTTGTCCGGCGGTCAGCGTCAGCGTGTCGCAATCGGTCGTGCAATGGTCCGTGATTCCAAGGTCTTCCTGATGGACGAACCTCTCAGTAACCTCGACGCAAAGCTCCGTAACCAGATGCGCGCCGAGATTATCCTGCTCCGTCAGAAGCTGGACACCACGTTCATCTATGTCACGCATGACCAGACCGAGGCAATGACCCTGGGCGATCGTATCGTCATCATGAAGGACGGTTACATCATGCAGGTCGGCACCCCGATGGAAGTCTTTGAGAAGCCGAGCAATCTGTTCGTCGCAGAGTTCATCGGTGCACCGAAGATGAACGTCCTCAAGACCAACCTCGTCAAGGAAGGCAGCAAGTACTTCGTGACGCCGTGCGGCGCAAAGATCGAAGTTACCGGCGAAAAGGAGAATCTCCTTGCGGATAAGGGCGTCGAAAGCCGTGAGATCCTGCTCGGCGCACGTCCGGAGCACATCGTCCTGGCGGACGGTCCTGCGGAGAATGCGATCCCCTGCAAGCTGGAAGTCAAGGAAATGATGGGCAGCGAGTTGCATCTGCACGTGGTCACCGAAGACGGTACGCGCTGGATCGTGCGTGTTCCGACCATCGACCTCAATCAGGAGCAGCGTGATCATCTCGATCAGCCGGAGGCGGATCTGTACATCACCTTCGAGGGCAAGGCGATGCACTTCTTCGATCCGGAGACCGAGAAGAACCTGATCTACGGCGAAGAATAACAATCAGTACGAGAAAGCGGGCGGATTTCCGCCCGCTTTTTTCGTCGTTTCGCCTTGTTTCATACGGCGATCCGTGGTACAATAAAGTATCAGAAAAACGGAGGATCCGGACGCATGCAAAGACTCAGCAACGATTGGGAATTCATTCCGATGTGGACGAACGGCTTCCGCTTCGGCGAGGGCGAAGGAGAGCCGGTCCGTCTGCCGCACAGCCCGAGACCGGTCCCGCAGCATTATGCCGGACCGGAAGATTATGAGGGGATTTACGGTTACCGCAGGGTGCTTCCGCTCGATGAGTCGATGCGCGGGAAGCGTATTTTTGTGCAATTTGACGGCGCCGCACACATCGCAACGGTCTATGTGAACGGCAGGGAGCTCATGACGCATCGTACCGGCTATACGGCATTTCGCGTGGAGATCACCGATGCAGTACGGCTCGACGGGACGGATCTTCTTGCGGTGCGCCTCGATTCCACCGAGAACCCGTCAATTCCGCCGTTCGGCTATGTCATTGATTATCTGACCTACGGCGGGCTGTACCGCGACGTGTGGCTTGACGTACGCAGCAAGACCTGCATCGCCAATGTTTACGTTACGACGCCGGATTTGCAAACCGCTAAGGTGCAGACGACTTTTTCCGGTGAAACGGCATTGATTCGCAACCGCGTACTGG
The DNA here is from genome assembly GCA_946631895.1 of uncultured Clostridia bacterium. Lineage (GTDB taxonomy): Bacteria > Bacillota > Clostridia > Christensenellales > CAG-138 > UBA3792. The sequence continues at coordinate 21,183 of CAMPAN010000006.1, read as the reverse complement.
ATGCGGAGGGAACATGCGTCGGTCAGAATGCCGAGGGGGAAGAGCATGCCGTGAATGCACCGGATAATCTGCATTCGGAAATCATGCTGGTACGCGTGCCGGACGCGCTTTCCTGGACCCCGGAAACGCCGAATCTCTATACCATCGAAACGACGCTTTACGACGCGGATATGCAGCCGCAGGACGTCATCAGGACACGCTTCGGCTTCCGTACCGCCGAATTCCGGAAGGACGGTTTCTATCTGAATGGAAAGCGCACGTTTCTCAGAGGACTCGACCGCCATCAGGCGTATCCGTATATCGGGTATGCGGCGCCGGAAAGCCTCCAGCGCGAGGATGCGCGGATCCTCAAGGAAGAACTCTGCGTGAACAGCGTGCGCACTTCGCATTATCCGCAGAGCCAATATTTTATCGACGCCTGCGATGAACTGGGACTTCTGGTGTTCACTGAGATCCCCGGCTGGCAGCATATCGGCGACGAGGCATGGCAAAAACAGGCGATCGACAACGTGCGCGAGATGGTGATCCAGTATCGCAACCATCCTTCGATCGTGCTGTGGGGCGTTCGCATCAACGAGAGCCGCGACAACGATGCGCTCTATGAAAAGACCAACGCGCTCGCGCACTTCCTCGATCCTTCGCGGCAGACCTCCGGTGTGCGCTATCTCGTGAAGAGCCATCTTTTAGAGGACGTCTACGCCTACAATGATTTCAAGCCGTTCGAATTCGACGATCCGATCCGCAAGAAGGAGAAGATCACGACCGATCCCGAAAAGGGCTATCTGATCTCCGAGCATTCGGGACACATGTTTCCGACCAAGCCGTACGATCCGTGGAGCAAGCGGCAGATGCACGCGCTGCGCCATGCGAGAACGCTCGACGCGGCGATCGCCTCCGGCGAGCATGCGGGCTGCTTCGGCTGGTGCATGTTCGATTATCCGACGCATAAGGACTTCGGCTCGGGCGATCGCGTGTGCTATCACGGCGTGATGGATGCGTTCCGCAATCCGAAACTCGCAGCCGCTGCGTACGCGAGTCAGGGCGACGAGAAACCCGTTCTGGAGATCGGCACGCCGATGTGCATCGGCGACTATCCCGCGGGCGAGATCGGCGAGATCTGGGCGTTTTCAAATGCCGAACGCGTCGCGCTGTACAAGAATGACAAGCTCGTCAAGATCTTCAAGCCGGAGCCGTGGAAGGGCCTTCGACATCCGCCGTTCAGGATCGACGATCTCATCGGGCAGCTTCTGATCAGCGAGGAGGGGATCACCGGTAAAAAGGAGGAACTGCTGCACCGCGAGCTTCTGGCGGCAGGGAAGTACGGCATCGAGAAGATGCCGCTTGCCGACAAACTGCGCATGTTCTGGTGCATGAAGCGCTATCGCATGAGCTGGGCGGACGGCGAGGAGCTGTACGGCAAATACGTCGGCAACTGGGGCGGTTCGGCGACGGAATGGCGGTTCGACGCGCTCGACGGCGAAAAGGTCACGGCGTCGGTGCGCTGCTGTCCGAACAAGAAGCTGCATCTTGAGGTCAAAGTCAGCAATACCGAGCTTACGGAGGGCGACGGGTACGATATGGCTGCGGTGCGCGTCCGCGTGCTGGACGGCAACGGCAACCTTGCGCCGTATGCGCAGCTTCCGATCCGCTTCGACGTTTCGGGCGATCTTGCGCTTGCGGGGCCGCAGACTGCGACCGCGGAGGGCGGCATGACCGGCGCGTATGTGAAGACCGTCGGACACGGCGGCGAGGGCGTATTAACGGTATTTTCGGAGCAGACCGCTCCGGTTTCGATCCAATTTATCATTTCGGAGGGAGAATAAGACGATGGCAGAACGGATCCTGAAGTATTGTATTGAAACGGAAAATGGCGCGCCGGTCACCGGCAGCGTAAAGGCGGACGGCGTTGTGCATGTACGCGTGCCGCTCAAAAACACCCGCCTCAAAAAGGTCACGGCGACGGTCGAGCTGCCCGCATCGGAGACGACGCGCATCTTCCACAACGGGTATCAGAACTGGACGTACAGCCCGGAATACGACGTGAACGGCCGTACGCGGGGCTTAAAGCATCTGCCGTGCTTTTTGCGCGGAGCGTTTCAGATCAATCGCTACGGCGACTACCATTTCGTCAAATATCCCTATAAGAAGGGGATCACGCACGGTGAATCCTGGTGCTATTTCAGAAACGGCAAGCAGTTTCTGCTGTTCGGTTCGCTTGACGAGATCCCGGGCTATACGCTGTTTACCTACAACGCAAAGAAGGGGCTTCTTTCGCTTGAGCGCGACTGCGCCGGCATGAAGGCGGACGGCGAGTTCCATGCGTTCGATCTTTATATCGCGGAGGGTACGGAGCAGGAGGTCTTTGACGGATGGTTCAGGGCGATGGATGTGAAGCCTCTGACCGACAAAAAGCAGTTCGGCTATTCGAGCTGGTACAACCGCTATCAGGACATCAACGACGCGACGATCACCGACGACCTCGTCGGCGCAAAGACGCTGCTTCGTGAGGGCGATCTCTTCCAGATCGACGACGGCTGGGAGACCGCGGTCGGCGACTGGCTGGTTCCGGACGCCAAGAAGTTCCCGAACGGTCTGAAAACCGCCGCCGACGCGATCCACGAGGCGGGCTTCCGCGCGGGGCTGTGGCTTGCGCCGTTCGTCTGCCAGAAGGGCTCGAAGCTCATGGCGGAGCATCCGGATTGGCTTCTCACACACGACGGCAAGCCGTGGTCGGACGGCAGCAACTGGGGCGGATTCTATTCGCTGGACATCGACAATCCCGAGGTCGTCGCGTATGTCGAAAAGGTCCTCGACCGCGTACTGAACGAATGGGGCTTCGATCTGGTCAAGCTCGACTTCCTCTACGGCGCGGCGCCGTTCGGCACCGAGACCGAATCCCGCGCGGCGCGGATGTGCCGGGCGATGAACATTCTCCGCAAAGCCTGCCGCGGCAAGCAGATCCTCGGCTGCGGCGTGCCGCTCTGGCCGGCGTTCGGCATCGTGGAATACTGCCGCGTGGGCTGCGACGTGGGTCTCGACTGGAACGACAATAAGCTCATGCAGATCACGCACCGCGAACGCGTTTCGACCAAGCAGTCGATCGAAGATACGACGTTCCGCCGTCAGCTCACCGGACGCGCGTTCATGGGCGATCCGGACGTCTTCTTCCTGCGCGAGGGCAACTGCAAGCTGACGCCGGAGGAGAAGGAAAAGCTCTATACCGTCAACGCGCTTCTGGGCGGCATGCTGCTGACCTCCGACGCGCTGAACGCCTATACCGACGAAAAGAAGGCGCAGTTTGCATATGTCCGCGACCTCATGGAAAATGCGACCGACGTTACGGTTGACGCGGACGACGGCGTCGTGCTGCACTGGACGTTCGGCGGCGAAGCAAAGTCGCTCCGCATTCTGTAATCAAACGCAGTACACGGCGATCCCGGGGAAGCCTCCGGGATCGTTTTTTGAAAGCCGACAGATAAGGGCAGAAAATGTCGGGACAAACGGCGCAATGATTGTGTATGATGATTGCGTCGGGAGGAAAAAACATGGAATGGATCGAAGCAATACAGAAGGCAATTGATTATATCGAAGCGCATCTGACGGATGATCTGGACACGGAAAACATTGCGGGGGAAAGCTATTATTCCTCGTTCCACTTTCAGCGCATATTCAGTATCCTTTGCGGATATACGCTCGGGGAGTACGTTCGAAACAGACGGTTATCCGCTGCCGGCGTTGAGCTTGCGGAAGGCAAGGCGCGGGTGATTGACGTCGCATATAAATACGGCTATGACAGCCCCGACAGCTTCGCAAGAGCATTCCAGAGATTCCATGGGATAACGCCGTCCCGGGCGCGCATGGACGGCGTGAAACTCAAGTCGTTTTCTCCCCTGACGATCAATCTGCACTTTGAAGGAGGAAGCATGATGGATTACAGAATCGAAACGAAACCGGACATGCTGTTGACCGGATTCAAACGACGCTTTACCGGCGATCCGAACGAGAAACAGGATCAGGATCATTATTTCGCCTGCGAGACGCGGTTGGAGCAGTATGTGCTGGAGGGCATGAGCCGCGATCACGAAACCACGTATGCCGTTCTCACGAACTTTGATAAAGACGGATATGATTTCTATTTCGCGGCAAAGCTGCCTCATTGGGCGCTCGAGGACTTTGACGAGGATCTCGGCGAATTTGCAAAGCGGTTTGAGCATCTATCCATACCGGAAGGACTGTATGTGGTTTGCGAAACGGAACGCTGCAAGTTTCCGACAAATCTGGTCGACGGTCTCAGAAAACGCCTTGTGACGGAATGGCTCCCGTCCTCCGGTTATGAACTGCGGAACGCGCCGGAAATCAACGTGATCCACTGGCCGTTTGAGGACGGAAACGAAACGGTCAACAACTCGCACTGGTGTGAGATCTGGCTGCCGATCGAAAAGAAATGACAACACGCAAAACGATGATCCCGGGAAGATTTCCGGGATCGTTTTTTGTATCGGGCGTCGCTGCACGCGGGATGACAGAGACGACTTGGCACGCGTGCGCAGAGGCTTCGCCCCCTTCGGAAAGGGCGGGAGCTGTTGACGGAGTTGGCTGACGAGAGGGTGATTTGATCCGCGAAAAGCATTCGCTTTTCTGCGTGCCGCCTCATCCGTCGCCTTCTCCTCAATGGAAAGGCTGCCTGCCCCTGCTGTCATTTTGAGAAGCGGATGAAAGCCAAAAACAAAAAAGCCGCCGTGAACTGTGCGAAGTCCGCGGCGACGTGTTCGGATCAGTCGATCATGCTCTTGAGGTTCTCGGAGACCGTGATCGGCGCGGCGGTTGCCGCCTTGACCTGATCCACGGTGAATTCCGGATTGATCTCGGTCATCAGAAGTCCGTTTTCGGTGACTTCGAGGACGCACATCTCGGTGATGATCTTCTTCACGCAGTGCGAAGCGGTCAAGGGAAGACGGCACTTTTCGAGGATCTTCGGGTTGCCCTTTGCGGTGTGCTCCATGCAGACGATGCAGTTGCGCGCGCCGACGCACAGGTCCATTGCGCCGCCCATGCCGGGCATGCGCTTGCCGGGGATGATCCAGTTTGCGAGGTTGCCCTCCTGGTCGACTTCAAGCGCGCCGAGGAAGCACGCATCCACGTGACCGCCGCGGATCAGACCGAAGTTCGTTGCGGAGTCAATGAAGCCGCCGCCGAACGCCACGGAAGCGACGTTGCCGCCCGCGTCGACGACATGGTACGGATCGTAATTCGCGTCGCCCTCTTTCGGGGTCGCGCCTGCGCCGACGATGCCGAGCTCGGCATGGATGACGAGGTCAACGCCCTCGGGAAGGAAGCCGGGGATCATGGTGGGAAGGCCGATGCCGAGGTTGACGACGTCGCCGTCCTTCAGTTCTTTCGCGCAGCGCTTTGCGATAAAGGCTTTGATTTCGTTCTTATCCATTACTTTCTCTCTCCTTCCACAATGTAGTCGACGCACATGCCGTAGGTGTGGATGTTCTCGGGCTCGATTTCACCGACGGGAACGAGGTATTCGGTCTCGGCGATGACGACGTCCGCCGCGGTCGCCATGACCGTGTTGAAGTTGCGCATCGTGCCCTTGTACCAGCAGTTGCCCGCTTCGTCGCACTTATAGGTGCCCAGGAGCGCAAAGTCCGCATGGATCGGCTTCATCAGAAGATACTGCTTTCCGTCGATCTCCTGCTTGCCGAGGCACAGCGGGCTTTCCTCGATCAGCGTGTCGACGCCGACGGGGGTGAGAACGCCGCCCAGTCCCGCGCCGCCCGCGCGGATGCACTCCGCCATGGAGCCCTGCGGGATCAGGTTGACTTCCAGCGTGCCGGCGTTCATCTGTTCGCCGACTTCGGGCGTCATGCCGACGTGCGTTGCGATCACGCGCTTGACCTGATGGTTGTGGATCAGCTCTGCGATGCCGAAGAACTCCTCACCCTTCGGACCGACCGCACGACCCATATCGTTTGCGATCAGGGTAAGATCCTTCGTGCCGAGCTTCACAAGCTCCTTGACGATGGCGAGCGCCTGACCGCAGCCCAAAAAGCCGCCGCACATGATGGTTGCGCCGTCGGGAATCATTTTCGCTGCCTCTGCGGCAGTGATGACCGGTTTCTTTGCCATGATTGTTCCTCCTTGTTGATTTCGATTCTATCTTTGCGGCTTATTTCATGCCGCGTTTGACCATTTCCGTGACGACGAAGCTTGCCACGTCGTCGCCGTACGTTCCCGCGCCGAAGCCCGCGTCGAAGCCCAGCTCCTTCGCAAGCTCATGCGTGATGCGCGGACCGCCGCAGACCACCACAAAGCGGTCTCTGAGACCTTCGGCTTCCAGAAGCTCGATGAGGTTCGAAAGATTCTGGATATGGATGTCCTTTTGCGTGACCGTCTGAGACACGAGCAGCGCATCCGCGTTGACCTCAAGCGCTTTTTTGATGAAGTCCTCGTTCGGAACCTGCGAGCCGAGGTTGTACGCCTCGATCATCTCGTAGCGCTCCACGCCGTAATGCCCCGCAAAGCCCTTGCGGTTCATGATCGCGTCGATGCCGACCGTGTGCGCGTCGGTGCCGGTAGAGGCGCCCACCATCACGACCTTCCTGCCGATGTGCTCGCGTATGTAGTCGTTCGTTTCCTCCATCGTCATAACGTCGGATTCGACGGTGATGACGTGGATGTCCTCATAGTTCACGGTGTGCACACAGCTGCCGTAGACCACATAGAACGTAAATTCTTTGTCGAGCGGGGCGTGATAGGTCACATTCGGCTCGTCAAGACCCATCTTCTTTGCGATCTGCCGCGCCGCTTCCACGCCGCGCTCATCGTCTTTCACCGGCAGGGTAAAGCTCAGCTGTACCTTGCCGTCGTTCATCGTGTCACCGTACGGCTTCAGCCTTGTGAGGTCGAGGGTGGTGTCGAACTCGATCTTATGCGTGTTGTACAATCCGCTGCTCATTCGTTTGCCACCTTGCCTTTCATGACCTCGATAAACGGGTTGATGTAGTGTTCATCCTTCAGAACGACGCCGGAAAGACCCTTGCCGCCGTCCTTCGGACGTTTGACGTCCGCAAAGATGCCGCGCTCCAGCGTGGTGAAGAGTCCGAGTGTTTCGATCTCCTTCAAGAGCTCGGTCGCCTTGGTCAGCACTTCGTTTGCGCGGGTGCGGATGATGCCGCCCTCCTTGAAGGTCAGCTCGCTGCCGAGATCCTTCATCGTGCGGAAGATGTACTGCGCGTTTTCGATCGACAGCGCGCGGTCGGACATGAACGGCGTGTGGATCGCCTCGGTCATCATGCCCAGAAGGTGCAGCTTCTGATTCGTCAGGATCGTGACCATGTTGAACAGCGCATCCTGAATGTGCCCGCGGAAGATGTTGCCGGTCATGTACTTCGTCGGCGGCATGTATTTGAGCGGCGCATTCGGAAAGATCTCGCGCGCCATCTCCGCCTGCGCAAGCTCATAGAGGAAGGTGTTCTCGACGGACGGATCCATCTCGAACGCGTGACCGAGACCCATCTGCTCCTCGCGCATGCCTGCGCACTTTGCGAACGCTTCGTTCAGGAACTGCGAGGCAAGGACCGTGTGCGCGGAGGTGATCGCGTCGTCGGTCGTCAGGTAGTTGTCCTCGCCGGTGTTGATGATAACGCCCGCGTAGCCGTTGATGATGCGGGAAAAGTACTGGTCGACGATCGTGCGCTGCATGTTGATGTCGCGGAACAGGATGCCGTACAGCGCGTCGTTCAGCATGACGTCGAGCCGTTCCAATGCGCCCATCGCGGCGATCTCCGGCATGCACAGACCCGAGCAGTAGTTGCACAGGCGAATGTACCGGTGCTGTTCCTCACCGACCTCGTCAAGTGCTTTGCGCATCAGGCGGAAGTTTTCCTGCGTGGCATAGGTGCCGCCGAAGCCTTCGGTCGTTGCGCCGTAGGGGACGTAGTCCAGAAGCGACTGTCCGGTCGTGCGGATGACCGCGATGATGTCCGCGCCCTGCTTTGCGCCCGCCTTCGCCTGGATGATGTCCTCATAGATGTTGCCGGTCGCAACGATGATGTAGAGGTACGGACCCTGCTTGTCGCCGAAGCGTCCGAGGTACTCGTTCCGCTTCGCGACGTTGCGGTTGATGCGCTCCATCGCCGCGTCGATGTGCGGCTGAAGGGCTGTTCGGATCTCTTCCTCGCTGTGCGCGGGAAGCTTCGTGAGATCGAGCTCGCCCCGGTCGATCGCTTCCGCGACGCCCTGCGGCGTAAGCCCGGTCTCCAGGATCGCCGTGCCGAGCATCCACGCCGCGCCCATCGGGAGCAGCGCGTTTTCGGTGAGATAATCCACGACCACGTTCGGCATGGGAACGTCCATGTCGTTGACGCCGTCGATGCCCAGAAGACGGCAGACGGTGCGTTCCACCGTGACGGTCGTGTGCAGGTCGATGAAGCGCTGTACGTCGGCGGCGACGTGCGCCGCGCTTGCCCGCGCCTCGTTGACCAGATCAAAGTTCAGTCCGAGTTTGCTCTCCATAGGCGGCCCTCAGTGCTTGACGTGCCGCTCGTTGCGGAGAAGCTTGGTCGGCTCCAGATAGTGCTGCTTCGTGCCTTCGGCAACGTACGCAACGCCGGTCGTCTCGACCTTGCGCTTGCCCGTGCAGACGTCGCAGTGGCAGTTCTGCACGTAATGCTCCGGCTCGGTGTAGGACGTGATGACGCCCTCGAAGTTTCTCAGGATGACCTTTCTCGGCGTCTGCGAAATGAGATACGTCGGCATGACGGGCGTCTTGCCGCCGCCGCCCGGCGCGTCGACGACGAACGTCGGGATGCAGTAGCCGGAGGTGTGTCCGCGCAGCGCTTCCATGATCTCGATGCCCTTCGATACCGGCGTACGGAAGTGCGAAAGTCCGAGGGACGGGTCGCAGGCGTAGATGTAGTACGGACGCACGCGCATCTTGACGAGCCCGTGCACGAGCTCCATCATGACGTGGCTGCAGTCGTTGATGCCGGCGAGCAGCACGCTCTGGTTGCCCAGCGGGATGCCCGCGTCCGCGAGCATGGCGCAAGCCTTCGCGGCTTCGGGCGTGAATTCCTTCGGCGTGTTGAAGTGCGTGTTGAGCCAGATGGGATGATACTTTTTGAGCATGCTGCACAGCTCGGGCGTGATGCGCTGCGGGCATACGACCGGCGTGCGCGAGCCGAGACGGATGATCTCGACGTGCGGGATCTCGCGAAGCCGGGAAATGATGCTTTCGAGCATCTTGTCGCCGACCATCAGCGCGTCGCCGCCGGAAAGAAGCACGTCGCGGACCTCGGGATGGTTTGCGACATACTCGATGCCCTTGTCGATCTGCGCTGCGGGGACGCCGCAGTCGTTCTGTCCGGCGAAGCGGCGGCGCGTGCAGTGACGGCAGTACATGGAGCACATGTCCGTGATCAAAAACAGCACGCGGTCCGGATAGCGGTGGGTAAGACCCGGGACGGGGGAATCGGTGTCCTCGTGCAGCGGGTCGGCGTTTTCATAATCTGCGTAGTCAAGCTCCTCCGCGCGCGGGATCGCCATCTTGCGGATCGGATCGTAGGGATCGTCGAGGTCGATCAGCGAGAGATAGTACGGCGTGATCGCCATGCGGAGCTTGCCGAGCGTCTTTTTGATGCCTTCCTCCTCCTCGGGGGTCAGCGTCATGACCTTTTTGAGATCGTCGAGCGTTTCGGCGCGGTGAGCTACTTGCCAATGCCAGTCGTTCCACTGTTCTTCGGGAACGTCAGCAAACAGACCGTTGCGGGTTTTCATAAGAATACCTCCTGTTGTCGGAATAGAAAACCGCGAGAGCAGGACGCGGGTCCTACTCTCACGAGGATGATGTCAGCAGTATTTTTCGTCGAAGAGCTTTCTGAGCTTTTCGTTCTCGCGGAGCACGTTCAGCGTGATCTCGGCATGGTTCTTGGTGTAGCCGTTGCCGATGATCATGGTGACGTCCTTGCCGACGCCCTCTGCGCCCAACGCCGCCTTCGTGAAGGAGGTCGCCATGGAGAAGAAGTACACGAGACCGTCGTCGCGGACCGGGAGGATCGCGCTCATCTCGCAGGATTCGATGTTGACGCAGCAGATGGAGATATCATACTCTTTGCCGCCGTTGACTTCGAGCGCCTTTTCCAGCACTTCGACCGGCTTCGTGCAGTCCGCCACGATGACGTCGGTGTAAACGCCGAGTTCGATCAGCGCCGGGACCTGCTTCGGGTTGCGGACGACGCCGACGACCCTGCCGTTCGGGCCGACCTTCTTGAGCGCTTCCCAGCCGCAGAGCACGCCGCTCTTGCCGTTTGCGCCGAGGATCAGCACGGAATCGCCTTCCTTCGGGAGCTTTCTTGCCTGCGCGGGTGCGCCTGCCACGTCGAGCGCCGCAAGCGCCAGCGCTTCGGACATGTCCTCGGGGAGCTTCGCGTAGATCGCGGACTCAAACAGCACCGCCTGACCGTCGATGTCGACGCGGTCGATGTCCTTGTGGATCGCCTTGATGCGGTCGATCTTCAGCGGCGTCATGGACAGGGAGACGAGGGACGCGATCTTGTCGCCGACCTTGAGGTCGAAATCGGGCTTCTTCAGAAGATCTTCGCCGATGTAGGCGACCTTGCCGATGAACATGCCGCCGGATCCGGTGACCGGGTTCTGCTGCTTGCCGCGTTCCGCAACGATGCCGAGGATCATTTCGCCGATCTTCTGCTCGTCGCCGCCGCATGCTTCTTCGATCTGCGTGAAGGATGCGGAGTCGATGTTCAGAGAGATGACGTCGCAGATGATCTCATTGCTGTAGCGCTTGGTCATGTCGTTGTCGATCTTCCATGCCGCCTGCGTGAGAACGCCCTTCGGCTCGATGACGCGGTGGGTGCCGTACTTATTGCCCTTTAACTGTTCCATTGTGAATCCTCCTGAAATTGATATTTATATGTTTGGATTGATTTACTGACGCGGGGGCATCGAAAGGATCGCGCGCGCTTCGTCGGGCGTTGCAATCTCTCTGCCGAGTTCCTTTGCAAGACGAACGACCTTTTCGACGAGTTCGCCGTTAGAAGCTGCCTTGTGTCCCTTGCCGAGGTACACGTTGTCTTCAAAGCCGACGCGGACGTTGCCGCCCATGATGATGCCGGCTGCCGCCATCGTCCATGCGGATCTGCCGACGCCGGTGACGGTCCAGGTCGAGCCCGCAGGGATCTTGTTGACCAGGAACGCAAGGTTGTCGACGGTCGCGGGCGTGCAGCCGGGAACGCCGAGCACAAAGTTGAACTGCATCGGTGCGCCGGGGACTTCGCCCTTCTTCGCCATATTGAGCACGGTGTCGAGATGCCCGATCTCGAAGCATTCGTATTCGGGCTTGATGTTGTTCTCGATCATGCGCTTGCCGAACGCGCGCATCGTGGGCATCGTGTTTTCAAAGACCTCGTCGCCGAAATTGCAGGTGCCGCAGTCGAGCGTCGCCATCTCAGGGAACAGCTCGGTCGGCTGCAGACGCTCTTCAGGCGTCATACCGGTCGCGCCGCCGGTCGACGGGATCATGATGACGTCGGGAAGCTCGGCTCTGATCGCGTCCATGACCACGCGGAAGCGTTCGCGGTCCTGCGTGGGGGTGCCGTCGTCTTCGCGGACGTGCACGTGGATGATCGCCGCGCCAGCTTCATACGCGAGCTTCGCTTCGCGGACCATCTCCTCGACGGTGTAGGGGACGGCGGGGTTGTTCGCCTTGGTGACTTCGGCGCCGCAGATGGCGGCTGTGATGATCAGCTTTTCCATGGGGTTCCCTCCGTTACTTGTCCTGGCTGTGATCGATGCGCTGACAGTTCTTCGGCGTGACGCAGGTGCCGTGCGCGCGGCAGACCACGATCGGTTCGGGGAGCACGTCGGCTGCGCTCGGGCTGATATCCGGACGCGCCGCAATGACCTTGCGCGCTTCGAACGTCATGCCGCGGGAGGTGTTGCCGATGCGGTCGATCTCGCCGTACGCTTCGATGTAGTCGCCCGCGTAGACCGGCGCCAGAAACTCAACCATGTCGTAGGCGCAGAACAGACCTTCGTCGCCGTCGCACTTGATGAGAAGCTCGGTCGCGACGTCGCCGAACAGATGCACCATATGTGCGCCGTCCACGAGGTTTCCGCCGTAATGCGCATCCTTTGCGCTCATGCGGAGCCGGATCAGGGATGTGATTTTTTCCATGTGTCATTCTCCTTCGCAGATTTGAATTTTGAACGGGACACAGCGTTTCCGGAGTCTTCGTGCCTTTTTGTGTAAAAAAAGGCGCTGTCGGTCGAAGATCGACCAATAGCGCTCCATGTTCCGTGAACATGACAGCATCACGGCTTACACCGCAATGCCAGAAACCGGATCGGGCAGGCCCGGTTCCTTCGGCGAACAGCCCCTTTCCCGCACGATCTTTCGGCTGCCCAAGCCGGACGGACGGGTACCCTGCTGACGCACCTCTATTGAAGACCTGAAGAAAATCTGTAAGAAAATTATACCCGATTTTCCGGTCTGTTGTCAAGGAATTTCCTTATTGTTTATATGCCTGTTCGACGCGTTCGAGGATCTCCGGCTTCAGCGAAAGCATCCGGCAGATGTTCAGCGCATCCTTCGGACAATCGGCCTTGCCCTCCACGCGATACAGCCCGTAGTTCATGTGCCGCGCGATGACCGCAACGCCGTCTCCGCCCGAAACGGAAAGCTCGGATCGGATCGCATCCGGATCGATGTCCCGGAGTCCGATGATCTGATAATGCACGCGGGCAAATTCCGCAACGCCGTCGTAATGCGTCGCAAGAATGGAAATCGCATTCGCGTCGTTTAAGCAGCGCGTCACCGCCTGCACGATCGCCGCGCCTTCGTCCGGATTCGTACCGCGTGCGAATTCGTCGAGCAGAAACAGCGAATAGCCTTTTTCGACCTCGTTGAGCGCTTCGTTGAACCGCACGATCTCCGAACCGAAACCGCTTAGACCTGATTGCATCGACTGCGCGTCGTCAAAGAGCATTTGTACGCTTTCAAACATCGGCAGCTTTGCGCGTTTGGCGCAGACCGGAAAGCCTGCCGAAAACAGCAGCACGTTCAGCGCGACGGTTTTCATCGCAACGCTCTTGCCGCCCATGTTTGCGCCGGTGATGACCGTCGCGCCGCGATCGGTCGCGATCGAAACGGGCACGAACGCGCGTCCCTTTTCCTGCAGAAGATCACAAAGCTCCGGGTTGATCATGCCGGTCAGTTCCAGAGCCGTTTCCGTGATCGCGGGACGTACGCAATGATACCGCACGGCGAACAGCGCTTTCTGGATCAGGAAGTCGAGCCGTCCCGCGGCATCCGCGTCCGCCAGCATGGCGGGAACAAAGGGAAGAAGCGCTTTGCACATTCCGGCGCGGATTGCGCGTTCCTCGGTTTCCTCCTCGGCGCACACACGCGTACGTTCCGCCCGGATCGCGTCCTTTTCCGCCTCCGGCGCCTCATAAAGCCGTGCTTCGAGACGCTTCTTTTCCGCACGGATCGCGCGCAGCGCTTCGGAAGCGCTGTCGGGGATGTAGAACCCGCGTGAACGGGTCTGTTCCGGATCAAGCACGTTCAGCGCGTCTTCGGGATCGGAGAAGGAAAGCTCCTCGATCGCCGCAGCTTCGTTCATCCGGTCGAACAGGGGACGCAGATCCGCGATCCGAAGGAGAAAGCCTTTGATCTCGAACAGTTCCACGTGGTCGAGCACCGCCCCGTCGCGCAGCCGCTGCAGAGAGCCGCGAATGTCCTTGAGCTGACACAGCACCGTCATGATCCGGTCATAGACCTGCTTTAGAACGTCGGCGGACGCCGCCGCGCGGTCGGTATTGTCGAGCTCCGTTTCGAGCGCGCCGCGCTCCTTCGGCGTATAGAAGCGCAGCTTCCGTACGCGTTCCTGCCCGAACGGACTGCACGGATGCAGACTGTCGAGAACATACCGGAGTCCGATACGTTCCTTGTCGTCAAAACCGATCGAAATCATTCCGCCGCCTCCTTGACGTTGATCACAGGAACATTCACGGCGGCTGCCATCGCACGCCGGAATGCATCGGGATCGAATTTCCAGCCGTATGCAGAAACGGGATTGACGGTCACGCACAGCGCCTTTGCCGCCTCGACCGTTTCCAAAGAAACCTTGCGGATCGCGAGCTTGTCGAGCGTGTCGGGCGACAGCAGGACCTTGCTCGGATCCTTTACCACAAGCCGCGCGTTTTTCAGCGCGCCGCTTTTCAGAAGCGGAACGACGGCGGCGTCGGTCAGCGCACCGGGAACGAGCGCTTCGCCGTGTTCCCTCAGAACTTCGTTCAGCGGCCGATCCGATTCCGCGGGAACGAATTCCGCCTTTTTGAGATTCATGATGCGAAAGATGCTTGCGGTGTCGGCGACGACCTTTTCCATCCGCATGTCATAGCTTGCACCGGTGCACAGGATCACGCCGTCCGCAACGGCGCGCGCACCGAGCGACTTTCTGCCGAGCGCACCGTCGATGATCGTCTGCTCGGCACCGAGCGAAAAGAACAGATCCGAGAGCCCTTTAAGCTGCGAGGTGATGGAGGGACCCGCAAGCTGAACGTTGCCCGCGCTTTTTGCGCGGACGACGATCACTTCGCCCAAAGGCGTCGGAATACCGGTGGTATGGACGATCTCCCGGGTGATGTCCGAAAGATCGAGCATGTCCTTTGCGGTCGCGATCAGCGTGCCTTCGGATACGTAGATGCCGGGCTTTTCCGTGCCGGTCACGATGTCCGTGGACTCGCCGTCCCGTCCGATCGAGGTCAGCCCGAGCACACGCCCGCGTGATTCGGCAAGAAGCCGGTTCAGCACGGTCGTTTTGCCCGCGTTTTTGCACATACCGACGATGGACAGCGTCCTGACGTCCGCCGTCAGGTCTTTGAATACCGCCTGCATCCGATCCTCCTTCCGCATTGATTCATATAGTTCATCATAGCATATCCCGATCAAAAAGAAAAGAGTAAAAGCCCGGTTCGGTTGACAGGAATCCCATTCTATTATAAAATATGCTTACATTTTTGCATGCAAACGAAAGGATCGGAACGACATGAAAAAAACAACGCAAAGGATCGTCATTGCGGTCTCCGTGCTTATCACGGTCGCGTTGTTTGCGCTGTTTCTTTCCGATATCCTGATCCCGTTTATCCGTCTGGAAATTGCAAACGACGTTGAAGGCGCAAAAGCGCTGCTCATGGACAAGGGCGTGCTCGGCTTTTTGTCCGTCGTGCTGGTCGAAGCGCTGCAGATGGTCGTCGTCTTCATTCCGGCGGAGTTCATTCAGATCTCGTCGGGACTGAGCTATCCGTTCTGGATCGCGCTGCTGCTGTGCGATCTCGGCGTCTGCCTCGGCGCAACGATCATCTATGTGCTTGTCAATACGTTCCGCTTCAGCAACAAGGCATACGAAAAGAACGAAAAGAAGATCGAGAAGCTTGCGGCGCGCGTCAAAAAGGACCGCGGCACGCAGCTTTTGCTGTATCTGCTGTTCATCATGCCGCTGATTCCCTTCGGTGCGATCTGCTATTACGGCAGCTACCGCAAGATGAAGTTTTCCCGCTACATCTTCACCGTTGCGACCGGCGTCATTCCGTCGATCGTCACGTCGAACCTCATGGGCATGGCGGCGCGCTACTTCATCGGGAACGATCTCCCGCTGTGGCTTTTGATCCTCATCATTGTGCTGCTTGCGGGAATCCTGCTTGCGGTGCTGTTTCTGTTTCTCAACAAGGTCTTTCTCCGGCAGAACGCGGGCACGCCGGATTCGGTGTATCTGACCGGCTTCTTTGCCGCTCTGCACAGATTCTGCCGCCGCCGTCAGCGCCTGCACGTCGACGATACGCTTCTGCGCGATCTGCCCGCGCCGTATATCGCGCTGTGCAATCACCAGTCGTTTTTCGACATGTACTATACGAACCGGCTGTTTCAGAATGCAAAGGCGAATCCGTCGTACGTCGTCAACAAGCATTTCGTTTCGCATCCGGCGATCCGCAAGATCGCGGTAAAGAGCGGCGTGATCCCGAAAAAGCTGTTTTATCCGGACCTTGCCGTGCCGGTGCAGATCATGCGCATGCTGAAAAAAGGCTATCCCGTGATCATCTTTCCGGAAGCGCGGCTTTCGGTCGACGGCAGGAACTATCCGATCGTCGACAAAAGCGCGGCGTTTTATCGCAGGCTCAAGACCGACCTCGTGATCGTGAAGATCCGCGGCTCGTACCTTGCAAAACCCAAGTGGCGGAAGCGCTTCTTCCACACCGACGTTTTCGTGTCTGCGGAGCGCGTGATCACCAAGGAAGAGATCGCCGCCATGAGCGACGATGCGCTGAACCGGCTGATCGACGAAGCGCTCGCGTACGACGCTTCCGAAGAAACCGTCGGCGCCTTCCGGCAAAAGGACAAGGCAAAAGGATTGGAAAACATTCTGTACCGCTGCGCCGACTGCGGCGCGCTGTATTCCACGAAGGGCGTCGGCAGCGTGCTTGTCTGCTCTGCGTGCGGCGGGGAACACCGGCTGAACGAACGGTATCTGTTCGACGACGAACCCGGTTCGATCGGCGCGTACTATGCGAAGATCAAGGACCTCGAAAAAGCGGAGCTTTCCGAATTGCATCTTGAAACAGATGTCAAAACCGTGATCTTTCACGATTCCGGAAAGTACAAAACCAAGGAACAGGGACGCTGTACGCTCACCGGCGAGGGCTTTTCCTACCGCTCGGACAGCGTAAGCTTCACGATCGGTTTCGATGCGCTGCCTGCGCTGCCGTTCTCCGTCAACACGGAGTTTGAAACGTATTACAACGGAGATCTTTACTACTTCTACCCGACCGAAAACCGTCGGCAGGTCGTGCGCTGGGCGCTGATCGTCGACCTTATCAAGGAGCTTCGCGATGAAGAAAACAGGCAATAAGACGCTGATCAATCTTTCGACCAAGACGTTCATCCAGGTGGTCGTGCTGCTGTTCGTGCTGATGCTTGCGGCGATCGTGCTGACGTACGTGATTCCGAAGGGCGAATTCGGCGTGAATGCGGACGGCACGACGAATTATCTGGATTATAAGCCGATTGAGGGCGCCAAGGGCATTCCGGTCTGGAAGGGTCTTTTAGCCCCGATCCTTGTGTTCGCCTCGTCGAACGGACTGACGCTGATCATGCTGTCGCTGTTCCTCGTCACGGTGTTCGCCGCGTTCCAGGTCATGAACGACGTCGGCGGCATACGCGCGCTGGTCGGCGCCGTTGCCGAACGGTTCCGGAAGCGCCGCGCGCTGCTTTTATGCATGATCGCGCTGGTGTTCATGGCGTTCGGCGCGTTTCTCGGTCTGTTCGAGGAGATGCTCTCCATGCTGCCGATCGTGACCGCGCTGTGCGTGCTGATCGGCTACGACTCGTTCACGGGCTTTCTCGTGTGCATCATCGCCTGCGGCTTCGGCTTTGCAAGCGCGATCACGAACCCGTTCACGGTGCTTCTGGCAAGCGAGATCATCGGCGCAAACCCGATGGAAAACATCTGGTACCGCATCGTTATCTTCTCCGTGATGTATCTACTGCTGCTCGGCTTTGTGTTCCTCTATGTGAAACGGCTCAGAAAGGATCCGGCGTCGAGTCTGACGCTTGCGCACGACGAGAGGCTTCGCGCCGCCGGCAGGGCGGACGAAGCGAATCCGATCGCGCCGCAGGACGAGAAGCGCATCCGCCTGACCTACATCGTATTCCTGCTCGTCTGTCTCGGGCTGATCATCCTGTGCTCCACGCTGCCTGCCCTGCGCGACTACACCGTCGTCGTACTGATCGCGTACTTCCTGATCTTCGGACTGCTCGCGGGCTTCCTTTCCGCAAAGGCGGCAAAGCCGGTGCTGAAGAGCTTTTGGAACGGCGTCGTCGGCGCGCTGCCCACGATCGTGTTCATTGCGCTGGCGTCCTCGATCAAGTACATCTTCGACGAGGGCGCGATCATGCCGACGATCGTGCATTCGATCAACACGGTCGTTTCGGGACACAGCCCGTTCGTCGTGGCGCTCGTGCTGTACGCGATCATCCTCGTGCTCGAATTCTTCATCTCGTCCTCGACGGCAAAGGCGATCCTCGTCATGGGGATGCTGGCGGTCGTGAGCGTGCCGCTTTCGAAGCAGATGCTTGTGCTGATCTACACGTTTGCCGACGGCTACACGAACGTGTTGTTCCCGACCTCGCCGGTGCTTCTGATCTCGCTTTCGATGATCGGCGTCGACTACTTCAAATGGGTCAAAAAGAGCGTGCCGCTGTTTCTGCTGAACCTTGCGCTGGTCATCGGATTCCTTGCGCTCGGCATCGTGCTCGGATATTAAGACGGAAAGCCCGTCCGTGCTTGACACGGCGCGGGCTTTTCCTGTATCATAAAGAAAAGGTTCATAAGAGGGGTACGTATGCTGTCGTTTCAGAATCAGTCCAACGGTCGCACGCTCGTTTTCGGCGACCGGCAAGTCCTGTCCCATTCCTCCGAACATCCCTTTGCAACGGCGATCAAGCGTGAAAAAACCTACGAAGCAAACCGCGGCACGGTCAAGGAGACCGTGACGGAGGTCGAACGCGTTCCGCTCGTCGAATTTGACGAAAAAGACGGCGCGTTTACCCTGTCCGCAAAGGGGCACAGCCTTTCGGTCGCGATGACCGAACAGCCCGACGGCGTGCAGCTTGCGTTCACCGGCGAGGACGGCTGGGCGTACGAATTCACGCTTCCCGCGATCGAGGGCGAGGCGGTGTTCGGCGGCGGCGAGCAATACCGCAAGACGAATTTGCGCGGCGAAACCGTCGTCAATTTTGTTTCCGAGCACATCAAGGCAAAGACCGTGATCGAAAAGGCGATCCTGCCGCGGTTCCTGTACCGCGAAAAGCCGCATGCCGCGATCGGCAGCTATGCGCCGATGCCGGTCTTTGTGACCGACCGCGGACGGATGATCCGGTTCGACACCGCATCCGACGGCAAATCGACGTTCGGGAGCGACGCATATACGTTCGGGTTCGATGCGTGCCCGAAGTCGCTGACCGTGACGTTCGGCAGCAGCTTCGATGTGCTGCTCGGCTCGCTTGCGGCGTGCGTGCCGAACCGCCAGTACATTCCGGGCTGGTGTCACGACGGCATGATCCTCGGCGTACAGGGCGGCACGCAGACGATCCTCGAAAAGGCGTTCGCTATGCTCGACGCAGGCGCAAAGATCTCGGGCGTGTGGAGTCAGGATTGGTCCGGCGAAAACCGCACGGTCATGGGAAAGCAGGTCTGGTGGAACTGGGAGGTCGACGAAAAGCTGTATCCCGATCTGAAGGGCGCCATCGAAAAGCTCAACGCCCGCGGCGTGCGCTTCCTTGCGTATATCAATCCGTATCTTGTCAAGGACGGACGGCTCTATACCGAATGTAAGGAGAAGGGGTATCTCATCACGCACAAGGACGGCAGCGTCTATCACATCAAGTCGACCACGTTTGACGCGGGCATGCTCGATCTTACGAATCCCGAAGCGGTGCGCTTTACGAAGGATGTTCTGATCAAGCGAAACATGCTCGATCTCGGCGTGTCCGGCTGGATGGCGGACTTCGGCGAATACCTGCCGACCGACTGCGTTCTCTTTGACGGCGATCCCAAAAAGCTCCATAACCTCTGGCCGGTTCTGTGGGCAAAGCTTAACCGCGAGGCGGTGGAGGAGTACGGCGCAAAGGATATTCTGTTCTTCATGCGCTCGGGCTACGTCGGTGTGCAGACCTATGCGCCGATCCTTTGGAACGGCGATCAGCATACCGACGTCACGAAGGACTACGGCATGCCGTGCGTGATGCCCGCAAGCTTTTCGCTCGGGTTCTCGGGCGTGCCGATGATCCATTGCGATATCGGCGGGTTCTTCTCGTTCGGCAAGATGAAGCGTAAGCCGGAGCTGTTCACCCGCTGGATGGAGATGTGCACGTTCTCGCTGCTGATGCGCAGCCACGAGTCGATCCGTCCGTGGGCAAACGCGCAGTTTGACGCGCCGGAGGTCACGCCGCATACCGTGCGGCTTACGAACATCCACGCCGCGCTGAAGCCGTATATCAAGCACTGCGAGGAACTTGCAAAGGCGGGACTTCCCACGATGCGTCCGGACTTTTACGATGCGATGGACTATGCGGCAAGCCGCGATATGTACAGCTATTTCTTCGGCGAAGATCTCTTCGTCTGCCCGGTGATCGAGCGCCGCGCAAAGACGCGCAGGGTGCATCTTCCGAAGGGCGAGTGGATCGGCTTCTGGTCCGGCAAAGCATACGCGGGGGAGGCGGCGTATACCGTTCCCGCGCCTTTGGGACAGACGCCCGTGTTTTACAGAAAGAACAGCGCGTATGCGGACCTGTTCCGCCGCGCTGCGGATGAAACCAAATAAATAACGGAGGGCAAGGAAGGAATGGAGCAATCTTATATCTCCCGCACGAGCGGGATCCGGATGAAGGACAAGATCGGCTATGCGTTCGGCGATCTCGCAAGCTGTCTGGTGTTCGGTCTGACGCAGAGCGTTCTGAATAAGTTCTATACGGACGCTTTGGAGATCAGCGTTCTGAGCGTTATGATCATGACGATCATCGCGCGCGTGTGGGACGCGATCAACGACCCGATCTGGGGCAGACTGATCGACGGCGCTAAGGTCCGTCCGGACGGACGCTACCGTCATTGGCTGAAGGTCTTTGCGCTGCCTGTGGCGGTTGCGACCGTGCTGATGTTCCTGAACGTCAAGAGCTTTACCATGACGTGGCGTACCGTGTGGATCTACTTCACGTATATCCTGTTTGGCATGCTCTACACCTGCATCAACATTCCGTACGGTTCGATGGCGCAGGTCATCACCTCGAGCGATAAGGAACGTTCGTCGCTGTCCGTGTTCCGTTCGATCGGCTCCACGTTCGGCGCCATGCCCGCTATGCTGCTGGCGTCCTTCTGCTATGTGAAAGCGCTTGACGCGAACGGTCAGGAGATCCTGGACAAGGTCACGAACAAGCCGATGAAGGTCATGAGCCCGACGATCACGCTGATCGGCGTCGCCGTCATCGCGGTGCTCTCGGTCGTGTTCTATTTCCTCTGCTACCGCTGGAGCAAGGAACGCGTCGCTTCGCAGCCTGCGGAACGGGCAAAGGGACAGACGATGAAGATCGTCAAAACGCTTCTCAAG
>CAMPAN010000005.1 GCA_946631895.1 uncultured Clostridia bacterium | reverse complement strand
GCGTTTCTTCGCCCTCCTCCGGAAGGATCTCCTGATGCGGCAGCAGCGCGACGCTTGCGATCTTCGTTTCGCCGTCGAGCGACATCAGACGTACGCCCTGCGTGTTTCTGCCGATGATCGAGATCTGGTCGACCGGCATGCGCATGATCACGCCGTCGTCGCGGACCAGCAGCAGGTCTTCGTCCTCGGTCGTCATCTTAAGGCAGGCAAGCCCGCCGGTCTTGTCGGTCGCCTTCATGGCGAGAATGCCCTTGCCGCCGCGTCCCTGCACGCCGAACTGGCTTTCTTCGGTCCGTTTGCCGAGACCCTTTTCGGTGACGGTCAGCACGAGTCCGCCCGGCTTCACAAGGATCATATCCATAACGACGTCGCCCTCGTCCAGCTTGATCGAGCGCACGCCCATGCCGCCTCTGCCGGTGGCGCGGACGTCGCTTTCACGGAAGCGGATGCACTTGCCGTTGCGGGACGCAATGATGAATTCGTGTTCGCCGTTGCTCATCTCCACGGAGATCAGCTCGTCGCCCTCGCGCACGGTCTGCAGTACGAGACCGCCTTTGCGAATATTCATGCATTCGGAGATCCGCGTCTTCTTGATGAGGCCGTCGCGCGTCGCCGTGACGAGATACCCCGTCTCCTCGACCTCGCGCGGGACGATGAACATCGCCGTGACCTTTTCGCCGGTACGGAGCTGCAGAAGGTTCACCACCGGAATGCCCTTCGAAGTGCGGCTCGCTTCGGGGATCGCGTAGCACTTGATGCGGAACACGCGGCCCATATTCGTGAAGAACATGATCGGCGCGTGGGTGCTCGAAACCAGGACCCGCTCGACATAATCCTCATCCTTCGTCGCCTGTCCCTTGACGCCTTTGCCGCCGCGGTTCTGCGCGCGGAAGGTCTCGGACGGGGTACGCTTGATGTAGCCGAAGTGCGTCATGGTGACCGCCATCTCCTCTTCCTGGATGATGTCGTCGAGGTCGATGTCGTCCAGCGCCTGCGTGATCTCGGTGCGCCGCGGATCCGCAAGACGCGCCTTGACGTCCAGCGCTTCCTCCTTGACGACCTCCAGAAGCTTGTGCTCGTCACAAAGGATCGTGCGTAAATATGCAACGCGCTCTCTGAGCTGCCGGTCCTCTTCGAGGAGGCGTTCGCGTTCGAGACCGGTGAGCCGCTGAAGACGCATATCGAGGATCGCCTGCGCCTGACGCTCGGAGAAGCCGAACTTCGTGCAGAGTCCTTCCTTTGCCGTCTGTCCGTTCGGCGACGCCTTGATGAGCGCGATGATCTCGTCGATCACGTCAAGCGCGCGCAAAAGTCCGTCCAGGATGTGCAGGCGCTCCTCGGCGCGGTTCAGGTCGTAGCGCGTGCGGCGCGTGACGACGTCCTTCTGATGCTCGAGATAGTAGTACAGGATCTCCTTGAGGTTCAGCACCTTCGGTTCGCCGTCGACCAGCGCGAGGTTGATGACGCCGAACGTGTCCTGCAGCTGCGTGTGTTTATACAGATTGTTCAGAACGACGTTTGCATTGACGTCCTTCTTGAGCTCGATGACGATATGCGTACCGTTGCGGTCCGTTTCGTCGCGAAGGTCCGAAATACCCTCGATGCGCTTTTCGTGCACGAGATCCGCAATGCTCTCGACGAGCCGCGCCTTGTTGACCTGATACGGGATCTCGGTCACGATGATGCGGCTGCGGTTCTGGGAAAGCTGCTCGATCTCGGTCTTTGCGCGGACGATCAGCTTGCCTCTGCCGGTGCGGTACGCCTGCGCGATGCCGGATCGGCCGAGGATCGTTGCGCCGGTCGGAAAGTCCGGACCGGGGATGTACTGCATCAGCTCATCCACCGTGATCTCCGGATTGTCGATCAGCGCGACGAGACCGTCGATCGTTTCGCCGAGGTTGTGCGGCGGCATATTCGTCGCCATGCCGACCGCAATGCCGTTCGAACCATTCACAAGCAGGTTCGGGAATCTTGCGGGAAGCACCGTGGGCTCCTGCTGCGTGCCGTCGAAGTTCGGCGCAAAATCGACCGTGTCCTTGTCGATATCGCGCATCATTTCCATTGCCATCTTAGAAAGACGCGCTTCGGTATAACGCATTGCCGCCGCGCCGTCGCCGTCGGCGGAGCCGAAGTTGCCCTGCCCTTCGACGAGCGGATAGCGCGTGTTGAAGTCCTGCGCCAGACGCACCATCGCGTCGTACACGGACGCGTCGCCGTGCGGATGGTATTTACCCATGCAGTCGCCGACGATACGCGCGCTCTTACGGGTCGGCTTGTCGGGCGTGACGCCGAGCTCTTCCATCGAGTGCATGATGCGGCGGTGCACCGGCTTCATGCCGTCGCGCACGTCGGGGAGCGCACGGCTCGTGATGACCGACATTGCGTACGCAATGAAGCTCTTCTGCATCTCGCGTTCCAGATTGATCGGCCGGATGCGGCCGGTATTTGTCATTGTCGTTTCGTCCATGGTATTACCTCATCAGATGTCCAGATCGGTGACGAGCTTCGCGTTCTGCTCGATGAACTCGCGCCGCGGCTCGACCTTGTCGCCCATCAGCAGCGTAAAGAGCCGGTCCGCTTCGACCGCATCCTCGACCGTGACCTTCAGCATCAGACGCTGTTCGGGGTCCATCGTCGTTTCCCACAGCTGTTCCGGGTTCATTTCGCCGAGGCCCTTATAGCGCTGGATCTCCGGTTTCGGATCGGGTCCGATCTCCTTGAGCTTGAGCTCCAGCTCCTCGTCGGAATACACGTACCACTGCTGCTTGCCGCGCTTTACGCGATAGAGCGGCGGCTGTGCGATATAGACGTAGCCTTCGTCCACCAGGGGACGCATGTGCCGGTAGAAGAACGTCAGAAGCAAAATCCGGATATGGCTGCCGTCGACGTCGGCATCGGTCATGCAGATGATCTTGTGATAGCGCAGCTTTGTGATGTCGAATTCCGTATCAATGCCAGCGCCGAACGCGGTGATCATGTACTTGATCGCGTCGCTACTGAGCATGCGGTCGAGACGTGCTTTTTCGACGTTCAGAATCTTGCCGCGCAGCGGCAGGATCGCCTGATACTTCGGGTTTCTGCCCATCTTGGCGGAACCGCCTGCGGAATCGCCCTCGACAAGGAAGATCTCGCACTTCGACGCGTCCTTTTCGGTGCAGTCAGAAAGCTTTCCGGGCAGCGCGGTCGAATCCAGAACGGTCTTTCTGCGGGTCAGGTCCCTTGCCTTTCTTGCCGCCTCGCGTGCGCGCGACGCCATCAGGCACTTATCGACGATCATTCTGCCGATCGGCGGGTTCTCGTCGAGAAATTCCGAAAGTCCCTTATAGACCGTGTTCGAAACGAGCGGACGGATGTCGGCGTTGCCGAGCTTTGTTTTGGTCTGCCCCTCGAACTGCGGCTCCTGCAGCTTGACCGAAATGACAGCGGTGAGACCCTCGCGGATGTCCTCGCCGGACAGCGAGCTGTCCTTTTCCTTAAAGAGGTTCGCGCGCTTCGCGTAATCGTTGACCGCGCGGGTCAGCGCCTGCTTGAAGCCGTCGAGATGCGCGCCGCCCTCGTGCGTGTTGATGTTGTTCGCGTAGGTGTAGATATCTTCGTTGTAGCCGTCGTTGTACTGCATCGCGATCTCGACGGTCGCCGTCTCCTCGCCGTTCTCCATGCGCTTTGCGGAGAAGTAGATCGGATCCGGATGCAGGACCTCTTTGTTCTTGTTGTAGTGCGAGACAAACGACCGGATGCCGCCCTCGAAGCAGTAATCGCGCTCGAGATGCGGCTCTTCGCGCTCGTCGATCGCCGTGATGCGCACGCCCGCGTTCAGAAACGCCAGCTCGCGCAGACGGGATTTCAGCTTGTCGAACTCGAACTTCACCTCGTCGAAGATGTCCGCGTCCGGCTTGAACGTGACGCTCGTGCCGGTGTCGTTCTCGGCGCATTCGCCGACGACCTCGACCTTCGTTACAGGGATGCCGCGCTGATACTTCTGCCGGTGGATCTTTCCGCCGCGGCGCACCTCGACCGTGAGGTCCTCGGACAGCGCGTTGACGCAGGAAAGACCGACGCCGTGCAGACCGCCGGAAACCTTATAGCCCCCGCCGCCGAACTTGCCGCCCGCGTGCAGGATGGTCAGCGCGACTTCGAGCGCGTCCTTGCCGGTCTTTTCGTGATAGCCCACGGGGATGCCGCGGCCGTTATCGCTGACCGTCACGGTCTCGCCCTCGTGGATCACAATGTTCACATGGTCGCAGAATCCCGCCATCGCCTCGTCGATCGAGTTGTCGACGAGCTCGTAGACGAGATGGTGCAGACCTCTCGAATCGGTCGATCCGATGTACATGCCCGGACGGCGGCGAACCGCCTCGAGTCCCTCCAGTACCTGGATCTGTGACGCGCCGTAATCGGCGCTCACTTCATGCTGCAAGTCTTCCATCTGAATGTCTATCTCCGTTTCTCTATGTTCAATCTGTTTTCATTTCGTTCAATCGCTCCTGAAGCGTCTGCACCGCCGTTGCGGCGGCATATACGTACGTCGTATCGTTGCGCGAGCAGATCACGTACGCCTTCGGTCTCCCGTAGGACGGATAGTAACGCCCCGCCTCCACGCAGTCGCGGATGATGCGCTCCGTCTCTGCCGTCGCATGCTCCGCCGGCTGGATCGCGATCACGTCCGCCGTCGGCACAAAGCGGTTCTCTCCGATGTGCAAAAGCACTATTCCTCCACCACCCTTCCGTTCATCACGCGGTACACCTGCATGCTTAAAGCGCCCGCCTTGACAAATTCTTCGAGGTGCGTGCAGGTCACAAACGTCTGGCAGTCCGAAACGACCTCCAGAAGCCTTGCCTGCCGCTCCGCGTCAAGCTCCGAAAAGACGTCGTCCAGAAGCAGCACCGGACGTTCGCCGCGCACCCTTCGCACAAGGTCGATCTCGGAGAGCTTCAATGAAAGCGCCGCCGTTCGCTGCTGCCCCTGCGAGCCGTAGATCCGGAGATCTCTGCCGTTCAGCATCAGTCCCAGATCGTCCCGATGCGGACCGACCGAAGTGAACCCGCGGAACACGTCCCGCTCGAGCCGTTCGCCGAGCTGGACCGTCAGCGTTTCGCGCATCGTATCGTAATCCTGCACGGGGATCGTCGGCTCATAGACCGTTTCGAGAATCTCCTTCGTGCCGCTCATCTTCGCGTGCAGCGTGTGTGCATTACTTGAAAGCTCCTCGATAAAGCCCGCGCGCGCTTCCATGATCGTTGCGCCGAGTTTCGATAACTGCTCGTCCCACAGCTCGATCATGTCGTACGGAACCGGATCCTCCTTAAGCAGCAGGTTGCGGCTTTTCAGCGCCTGATTATACTGCTGCAGCGCGTAGTAGTACGCGGGGCGAAGCTGACTCAGCTCCATGTCGAGAAACCGCCGCCGTTCCTGCGGACCGTCCTTGACGAGCGCCAGATCCTCCGGCGAGAACATCACGACGTTCAGGCAGCCCATCAGTTCTCCCGAGCGAGAAAGCGGCGCGTCGTCCAGAAACACGCGTTTGCGCTCCCCGCGAACGAGCTCGATGCGGATCGAGCGCGAGCCGCCGCGCGTTTCCAAAGCCAGCGAAACGCTGCCGTCCGACATGCCGTCCATCAGAAGCTCGGCGTCATGCGGGGTGCGGTGACTTCTTCCCAGCGCGCACAAAAAGATCGACTCGAGCACGTTGGTCTTCCCCTCGGCGTTGAGCCCCGAAAGGATGTTGAGCCCCGGCTCCGGATACAGCAAAAGGTCCGTATAATTCCGGAATCTATGCAGTTCGATCCCCTTGATGCGCATGGGTATACTCTCCTCGAAATTTACCACATGATTATAGCACAAGTGTTCCGATTTGTAAATAACAATATAGAAGAAAAAGCAAATCTTTTCATATATTTTGCATACATGACACTTCTGTTTCCGCCGTTTTCGGGCATGAAAAAAGCCCGCAGCACGCGGGCGTATAAAGTGTGCTTACGGAATATCCTGCACGACCTCTTTCGGCGGAACTTCGAGGAGTTCCGGATGCTTCAGATAGTTGAACAGCTTGCGGCTTGCAACGACGTACTGCGAACCGGAGCAGACGCGCTCGTCCATGACGATGCCCATCGGGATGCACTTTTCGAACACGATCTCGCCCTTTCTGCGCTGCGGCACCTCGCGCGGGATGCCCATCGCAATGATCATCGTCGTCGTGCCGAAGTTATAGACGTGGTGATAGATCGCGTTCGTGCGGATGCTCGCAAGGTTCGTGATCGTCAGCGAGCAATGGAACGGGCTTGCGTCGATGATGCTCTTCGGCAGCAGACCGAACTTGTCCATCGCCTTGAACACGCACACGCCGAAGCGGCACAGCCCCGGAACCTTTAAAAGCTTTCGGATCAGGTCGTCGGTCGAATTCGTATCGCCTTTTCCGCGGTTTTCCGTCACGTACTGTTCGAGCGTCTGATGCACCTCGTCGATCGTGAACTCCGGCTTGAAGTGCATCTTGTTCATCGTGCCCTCGGTCTCGCCGGGCTTTAAGACCACCATGCCGACCGCGATCTCGTTTCTGGCATAGATCGTCTTGTTCACGACGAAGCGGTTGATGATCGGATACTCCGCGACCGTGCGCACGTATGCCGCAAGCACCAGCCCGAGGTGCGAGTATTCCTTGCCCTCCGCGCGCTTTTTGTTCAGGTATGCCTGCATCGGCTCGAGCGGCACGTCGATCTCCATCATGTTCATCGAGTCGCAGCGCTGATCCATGATGTGCGCCGCAACCTGATACATCGGCTGTGCGGTCTTTACGCGTCTTCCGTCTTTTCTCACTGTTGTTCTCCCTCTGTTGATTTGATTGATTTTTGTACGGTTTCAGGCTCCCCTTTTCGCGCGAACTTCTGCACGCCGTAGATCCCCACGAGGATGATGACGCAGAACACCGCGGAGAGCCAGTTAAACGACTCCTTCAGGATCACCGCGCCCGCGATCACGGACACGGCGGTGGTCAGGTTTGCGTAGACGGTCGAGCGCGTCACCGTCATATACGTCGCCATATACGACAGCAGGAAATAGCTTACGACCGAGCAGCAGATCGCAAGAAACAGGACCGGCAGCAGGAACCGCAGATCCCCCATCGGCGCAAAGAACGCGGCGGGATCGAAGCGGGTGCGAACGAGCGCGATCGGCGTAAAGCACACCGCGCCCATGGCGATCATCAGGTACGTCCGTTCGAACGCCGTAAACTCCGCGGAAAGCCCGCGGTCGAGGATGCCGTACGCCGCTGCGGACAGCACCGCTACGACCAGACCGACCACGCCGATCCAATCGAGCTCGCCGCTGCTTTTGGTCAGCAGCCCGATGCCGATGACGCCGCCGACGGACAGAAAGCTGAACAGGATCTGCCCGAGCGTCGGCTTCTCATGCAGGAACGGGATCGCCGCAAAGATCGCCACGATCGGGATCACCGCGATCATCACGCCCGAGAAGATCGTCGTCGAATGGATGACGCCGAGCTCCTCGCCGATGAAATACACCACCGGCTCCATCAGCCCCATGAACAGCGGCAGATAAATCCGCTTCCATTTGCCCCGGAAATCAACCTTGACGACGCGGATGAGCAGCAGCAGATTCATGATCAGAAAAGCGATCAGAAACCGGTGCGCAAGCAGCAGATACAGATCGTCATGCACCACGCCGAGCGCGGACTTCGTTCCGAGGAAGCTGAATCCCCAGAAGATATGGCTGATCACTGCCGCAAGGAACAGCGAAACCTCTTTTTTCTTCATAACTCCGGTTCAGTCGATCCTGTATTCGAGGATCGTTTTGCGTTCGGTAAGCCCCATCTTCCGGTAGAACGCAAGCGCATTCACATTGTCGTTCCAGACGTTCAGCGTGATCCAGTCGAAGCCGTTTTCCTTTGCATACGCCTTGACATGCGCAAACAGCCGCTTTCCGACGCCGCTCTTTCGTTCGCATTCGTCCACGCACAGATCGTCGATATAGAGCTCCCTGCGCCCGACAATGATGCCGTCGTCCCTGATCTCGTGCACAAAGCAGATCGCATAGCCGACGGTCCGGTCGGTTTCGTCCGTTTCCACGAACAGTACGCAGTCCGGATCGGCAAGAAGCTTAATAACGTCCGCTTCGGAATACTTCTGCGTGCCGCTGCGGTACATATCGGGACGTACGGCGGCGTGCACCTCAAGCACCTGTTTAAGAAGTGCGGAGATACGCGGCGCGTCCTTTGGTTCTGCTCTGCGGATCATGATTCTTTCATCATCCTCGCCGCGAGCTTCATGCGCTGCTCCTTACTGAGGATGCGCTTGCGCATGCGGATGCTCTTCGGCGTGATCTCCACAAGCTCGTCGTCCGCAATGAACTCCAGGCACTGTTCGAGCGTGAACAGTGTCGGCGGCGTGAGCCGCAGCGCTTCGTCGCTGCCCGCCGCACGCATGTTGGTGACGTGCTTCTTCTTGCAGACGTTGACCACGATGTCGTCCGCGCGCGCGCATTCGCCCACGATCTCGCCCTCGTAGACCGGGACGCCCGGTCCGATGAACATCCTGCCGCGATCCTGGGCATAGAACAGCCCGTACGAGCAGGAATCGCCCGTTTCGTGCGCAACAAGGCTTCCCGTCTTGCGCTCGGCAATGTCGCCCTTATAGGGCTCGTAGCCGTAAAAGATGTGGTTCATGACGCCGTTGCCGCGCGTGTCGGTCATAAGCTCCGACCGGTACCCCATCAGTCCGCGCGCCGGGATCAAAAACTTCAGACGCGTGCCGGTGTCGCCGAGCGTCGTCATGTCGGTCATCTCCGCCTTGCGCATGCCGAGCTTTTCCATGACCGCGCCGACGTATTCCTGCGGCACGTCGATGGTCAGCTCCTCGATCGGCTCGGTCACGACGCCGTTCTCGTCCTTGTGCAGGATGACCTTCGGACGCGACACCGCAAACTCGTAGCCCTGACGGCGCATCTGCTCGATCAGGATCGAAAGATGCAGCTCGCCTCTGCCGCTCACGCGGAACGTATCGGTCGATTCGGTCTCCTCCACGCGCATCGAAACGTTCGTCTTGACCTCGTTGAACAGGCGGTCGCGCAGGTTGCGGCTCGTGACGTACTTGCCTTCCTTGCCCGCAAACGGGCTGTCGTTGACGAGGAACATCATCGAAACGGTCGGCTCGTCGATCTTGACGAACGGCATGGGCTCGACGCACAGCGGATCGCACGCGGTCTCGCCGACGTTCAGATCCTCCACGCCCGCGACGCAGACGATGTCGCCCGCGTACGCTTCCTCGACCTCGACGCGCTGCAGGCCCTCGAAGTTATAGAGCCGCGTGATCTTCGTGTCGCGGCGGCGGTTCTCCTGTCCGCCGCAAAGCGTGATGGTCTGTCCGCGCTTCGCCACGCCGCGCTCGATTCTGCCGATGCCGATCTTGCCCACATAATCGTCGTAGTCGATCGTCGAGAACAGGATCTGCAGCGGCGCGTCGGTGTCCGTCGCGGGAGACGGGATCTCCTTGAGGATCGTATCGAAGACCGCCTGCATGTTGTTCTCCATCTGGTCCGGCTCATAGCCGGACATGTTGTTGCGCGCGGAGGCGTACACGATCGGGAAGTCAAGCTGCTCGTCCGTTGCGCCGAGCTCGATGAAAAGCTCCAGCGCTTCGTCCACAACCTCATAGGGACGCGCTTCGGGACGGTCGACCTTGTTCACGACGACGACCGCCTTCTTGTTGAGCTCCAGCGCTTTTCTGAGCACAAACCGCGTCTGCGGCATGCAGCCCTCGAACGCGTCGATGAGCAGCAGAACGCCGTCCACCATCTGCAGAATGCGCTCGACCTCGCCGCCGAAGTCCGCGTGACCCGGCGTGTCGACGATATTGATGCGCGTGTCGCCGTAGGTGACCGCGGTGTTTTTGGACAGGATCGTGATGCCGCGCTCGCGCTCGAGATCGCCGCTGTCCATGATGCGCTCGGTCCCCTGCTCGCTGCGGCGCAGCGCGCCCGCGTCCTTCAAAAGCTGATCGACCAGCGTCGTCTTGCCGTGGTCGACGTGTGCGATGATCGCAACATTGCGAATATTCATAAAACTCCTCTTTTCTTCGGATTGTCTGTATTTCTCTCAAAAAAAGAACCAAAATATTATACATCGCTTTTCTTTCGATTGCAAGTATGTTATACTGAAAACATGGAAAAAACGGATCTCTTTTCGGCGTCTTTTCAAAAGCAGGCGCCGCTTGCGGACCGTATGCGTCCGCATACGCTCGACCGGTTCATCGGTCAGGAACACATCGTGGGAAAAGGCAGGCTCCTGCGCCGCGCCATTCTCACCGATTCGCTGTGGTCGTCCATCTTCTTCGGACCGCCCGGCACCGGCAAAACGACGCTCGCAAACATCATTGCGGAAACGACCGGCGCGAACTTCGTTCGCATGAACGCCGTCCAGAGCGGCGTCCGGGAACTGCGTTCCGTCATCGAGCATGCCGCCGAGGAGCTCCGGTTCCGCGGCAAGCCGACCTATCTGCTTCTGGATGAATGCCACCGCTGGTCGAAGTCGCAGTCCGACGCGCTTCTGCCCGCGCTCGAAAACGGCACGATCCGCTTCATCGGCTCGACGACCGAAAACCCCATGATCTCGATGACCAGCGCGATCGTTTCCCGCTGCCGCGTGTTCCAGTTCCGTCCGCTGACCGCGGAGAACATCAGAACCGCGATCGACCAGGCTCTGACCGATCCCGAAAACGGCTTCGGAACCAAAAAGATCGTCCTCGATCCGGACGCCTATGAAACCTTTGTCGCGCTTTCCAACGGCGATTGCCGCAACGCGCTGAACGCGCTGGAGCTTGCGGTGCTGACCACCGAGCCGGATGAAACCGGCACGATCCGCATCACGAAGGCGATCGCCGCCGAATCGGGGCAGCGAAAGGTCGTACAGTTTGACGATCAGCTGTTCTACGACATGCTGTCCGCATTCTGCAAGTCTCTGCGCGGCGGGGATTCCGACGCAGCGCTCGCATGGTTCTCCCGTCTCATCTATGCAGGCTGCGATCCGCGCATCATTGCAAGGCGGCTCATCGCGCACGCGAGCGAGGACATCGGCATGGCGAATCCGCAGGCGATGGTGCAGGCGGTTGCCGCGGCGCAGGCGGTCGAGCTCGTCGGGCTTCCGGAAGCACGTCTTTCGCTTTCGCAGGCGATCATCTTTCTCTGCGAATCCCCGAAATCCAACAGCGTCGAGGCTGCGATGAGCGCGGCGTTTCACGACACGGAGACCGGCGGTGTTTACGAGCCGGTGCCGGTGCATCTTCGCGACACGCACTATTCCGGCGCGGACCGCATCGGCGCGGGCACGGGCTATAAGTACCCGCACGACTACCCTGCCCACTGGGTGCAGCAGCAGTACATGCCGACGGAGCTTTTAGGCAAGCGCTATTACGAGCCCTCCGATCAGGGGCAGGAAGCGAAGATCCGGGAAAACCACATCCGGCGCGACCTTCTCCGGAACGGCAAATAAGCCGTCATCGTCTCCGGCCGGCAATCCCGCAGTCACGGCAGACTGCGGCGATCTCCTTTTGCACCGGGGCGCTTCTTCTGCAGCAAAAAAGACGAACGGAAACTCCGTTCGCCTTTGTCATATCTGCATTTATTCCAGTCCGACGATATGCCGTAGGATCGCCGCCGCATCCAAAGCGTCCACCGTGCCGTCGCAGGTATAATCCGCCGCAAGCAGGTTCAGATCCGCAGGCGGCGAGAGCTTAACGAGATACCGCAGGATCAGCGCGGCGTCGGCAGTCGTAAGAGTCCCGGAGCCGTTGGCGTCGCCGCGCAGAACTGCCGGGACTTCCGCGCCGAGCGTGATATAGTTTTTCCAGATGAACGCGCCCTGCCCCGTCGCACGGTTCACGATATAGTACCAGTCTCCGCCGTAACCGCTGCCGGTCTCATAGCAGACATATACCTTGTCGCCCTCGTTCAGCGACCGATACTTCGTGAAATTCGTCGACGGACCGGAACGCAGGTTGGAGTCGTCCGCGTTGCACACGCCCTCCCGATGCAGCTGCGGTTCGCGCTCGTAATATGCCACGTAATGGTCGGAAACCCAGCCGATGCTACCGCTCTCGTCGCAGACCTTTTCCCATTCGCCGCTCGCGTCCGATTCGAT
Source organism: uncultured Clostridia bacterium (assembly GCA_946631895.1). Taxonomy (GTDB): domain Bacteria; phylum Bacillota; class Clostridia; order Christensenellales; family CAG-138; genus UBA3792. The sequence continues at coordinate 32,030 of CAMPAN010000005.1, read as the reverse complement.
GCACCGCAGGATCGCGCCGAGCGTCAGCGTCTTGATCGCCGCGTAAGAGGTCGAAGGACCTTTTCGCAGCTTCAGCGTATTGGAAACGACTATCACGTCGTATCCGGATTCGCCGGGCGAAGGCTTCGGCGTCGCGGTAGGTGTCGGCGTTGCGGTCGGACTTACCGTCGCACTCGGCGTCGGCGTTGCGGTCGGCGTCAGCGTTGCAGTGGGTGTCGGCGTCGCGGTCGGACTTGCCGTTGCGCTCGGCTTTGGCGTCGCGGTCGGACTTGCCGTTGCGCTCGGCGTCGGCGTCGCACTCGGCTTCGGCGTCGGTACGGCGGTCGGGAACGGCGTCGCCCCGTCCTCATAGGTGAAGTCAAACGTCGCCTTCGATTCGATCGCTTTGCCGTTTTCGTCGACGAGCGTCGCGCCTCGGTAATAGAACTTCAGCACGTCCACATAGGAATAGCCCTGTTTCACCATCTGCCCCGTGCCGCGGTGCGAAAGCCCTGCGCGGTGCCCGCTCGAAACGCCCCAGACGAGCTTCCAGACATTCTTTTCGGTATGCACGGCGAAGCAGACCGAGCCGGTTGCGTCGGGCGCCGCCTTTGCCTTCACTTCGGCGGGCGTACAGGAGATGCCGACCTGCTTTTTGCTGCCCGCGCCGTCTTTGACCGTCAGCTTCCAGTCCCAGCGCTTCTGCGGCGCGAGCGCAAACGGATAGCGCGCGGTGCCGGACGGATTGTTCGGATCGTACACGCCGACGAGCAGATCGACCGAAACGATTTCCTTTGCTCCGGTACGCGCAAGCAGAAACGCATACAGCGCTTCGTCCATGGTCTTCGGTGACGCGCCGTTGACGGTCAGCACCGTATTCTTCTTCGATCCCGCGAGATCGAACGGGTCGTACCCGAACCAGTACGCGCCGTCGTTGGCGGTGCCGCCCCAGCGGATGCGCGGCGTGATCGCCTGCCCGCCGTTTGCGGTGCTGTAATAGGTCTTTACGATCCTGCCGTTGTACTTCAGCGTCTGCTTCCATACGGCGTCGACCGCGGCGATCGTGTTTTTGTCCCCCGCCACATAGCCGTAGTAAAGCTGGGAGGTCGTGGTGTCATACACATCAAAATACTTGGATTTGCGCGATTCGACCTCGGCGAGTGCAAAGCCCTTCGCGCAGATCGTCTCGACCTTCAGAACGTCCGGCTTCGAGCCGTCCGACATTTCACCGCTGACCACGCCGTACAGATAGTTGTGCATATCGACGTAGTTCAAAAGCCGCAGCATGCCGTCGTCGTTATAGAAGACGAAATCGCCGTAATAGACGCGGGTTCCGTGCTTCGGATTGTCATACGTAATCTTCGTTGCGGCGTCCGTTCCGACGCGGGCGAGCTTCGCGGACGAGGTCGTCGTTTTCAGCGTGCCCGCGGTCGAATGGGTAACCGTGATCTTTCCGTTCTTCAACGTCGCTGTCACGGTTCCGCCGCTTACGGTTTTGCCGTCGAGCGCGTATCTTCCGGAGAGCTTCAGCGTCACGGTGTCCGCATCGCCGGTGGAGAGCCGCACGCGAACGACCGTTTCGGTCCCGTCCGTTTCCGCCGCGGCGCGCGCAAGCGGCAGCAGCAGAATACAGAGCAGCAGACAAAGCAGCCGTTTCATTTCCTGCGCCCTCCTTCCGTCTCGTTCTGTCTCCGTTATATCACAGATCGACAAAAAAACAAACGCCCGGGAGCGTTTGTTGAAACAATATTTACAAGGATGACGAAACTCTGTTGCATTTTTGGAAAATTAAGGAAGCGGTGCGTAAATCTGCATGATCGCTTCCGCCGCCTTCACGCCGTCCACCGCCGCGCTTACGATGCCGCCCGCATACCCCGCGCCTTCGCCGACCGGATACAGCCCCTTATGCGAAACGGATTCCATTGCGGAATCGCGCAGGATCCGCAGCGGCGAAGACGTGCGGCTTTCGACCGCCGTCAGGACCGCGTCCTCCATATCGTACCCTTTGAGCTGTCTGCCGAACGCGCGGATCCCGTCGCGAACGCCTGCGGAAACGAAATCCGGCAGGCAGTCCGAAAGCCGCGTGTATCTCACGCCGGGTCGGTAGGTCGGCCCGACCGATTGCGAAGGTCCGGAGGCTTCATCGCGCAGGAACGCTCCGACCGTGGACGCAGGCGCGGTTCCGTCCGCGCCGCCCGACAGAAACGCCGCGCGCTCCAGTTTGTCCAGATATTGCAGTCCGTCCAGCGGATGCGTGCCGAAATCCTCCGGTGTGATCTGCACGACGACCGCCGCGTTGGCATTCTTTCCGTCGCGCGCAAAGTTGCTCATGCCGTTGACGACGATCTGCTCCGGTCCGCTCGCGCTGGCGACGACCTGCCCGCCCGGGCACATGCAGAACGTATAGACGCCGCGCTCGCCGCTCTTTCCCGTGAGCCGGTATTCCGCCGCGCCGAGCCGCGGATGGTCTGCCATCGGACCGTACTGGCTTGTGTTGACGAGGCTCTGCGGATGCTCGGCGCGCACGCCGATCGCAAACGCCTTCGGCGCCATCGCAACGCCCTTTTCAAACAGCATCCGGGCGGTGTCCCTCGCGCCGTGCCCCATCGCAAGCAGCAGCGCCGCGCAGGGTTCCCGTGTTTCGCGGTCCTTTTCGCGGATCTGCACTTCGCGCACCGCGCCGTCGCGCAAGCGAAGATCCGAGAGCTTTGCGGAAAAGCGCACCTCGCCGCCCGCCGCTTCGATCCGGCGCCGCAGATTCCCGACGACCGTTCTCAGCCGGTCGGTCCCGATATGCGGCTTTGCAAGATAGGCGATCTCCTCGGGCGCGCCGCACGCGATCATTTCCTTCAGAACGCCGTCGATGTGCGGATCGCGGATACGGGTCGTCAGTTTGCCGTCGGAAAACGTGCCCGCGCCGCCCTCGCCGAACGCCACGTTGCTGTCCGGATCGGGATTCGGAATACGTCCGGACCAGTAGGTTTCCACGTCCTTTACGCGTTCTTCGATCGGACGTCCGCGCTCGATCACCAGCGGACGGTAGCCGTTTTCCGCAAGCGTCAGCGCCGCGAACAGCCCCGCGGGACCGAGCCCGACCACGACGATCCTGCCGTCCGGCGTTTGCGTGCCGAACGGAAACGGTTCCCGTTCCGGCGCTTTAACCGGCTCCGCTTTCCATTTCGGATCGCGAAGGATCTTCTTCGCCGCCGCGTCGGTGAGCGTCAGCTCCGCGTGGATGCAGAGACAGATGTCCTGCTTCTTGCGCGCATCGAGCGATTGCCGGACGATCCGCATGCGAACGAGCGCGTCGCGCGGGATACCGAGCTTTTTACAGCACGAAGCGGCGAACGCATCGTCCGTCGCATCGAGCTCTCTTCTTAAATTCTGCAGATAAACCGTTTTCATGAAGCATTATCCGCCTGCGGAATCGCTGCTCTCGATCGGCATCAGAACGACCTTGACGGTGTCCGTCGGAAGTTCGATCCGGTACAGATCGGCGTCGCCCGCAAAGGTAAGGATCAGCGGGTACTGTTCCGTTTCTTCATTCCAGGTTCTGAGATCCACATGCAGCGTCATCCACTCCGCTCTGAATCTCTCCATTGCTCTGACCGATCCCGTCACCGACAGCGTCATTTGCTCCGGTTCGTCTCCGCTCAACCGTAAGCCGTATCCGATTCCGGTGTAATTGATCTTGATGCTGTACTGCTGCGTCTCCGCGATCTTTTCGGCGACGCTCACGAGAACCGTGATCTGCGGGCTCTGCATGTTTTCAAGGGTCACGTCGCTCGGGATATCCAGATTCACCGTCATTCTTTCCTCGCCGACCTCGTCGTTCGGGAAGATCGTCTCGGTGCCGATCTCGTCGATCTTGTCAAGCACCGACGGGCTGCCGAAGATCCGGATGGTCTGCTGCGAAGGCATGCAGGTGTATGTATAATACCGGTCGAACGCTTCGCTTGTTTCGGCCTTCGGAACGATCGGAACGTCCTTGTATGCACGGATTGTGACCTGCACGTTTGCCGTTACCATTTCGCCGCTGCTCGTCACGATGTCGCTCAGCACATTGTTCGAAGCATCCCAGAACTGTACGGGCATCACAAGATTGTAGGATCCGTCGATGATCTCCTTATCGTCCGATTGGAAGGTCGAAAGGTCGATGCTGACCGTGCCGTACGCGATCCGGTCAAGTTTGGATTTCTGTCCGCGCAGCGAAACCGTCAGGTTTTCCGGCGGATAAAACATGAACCCGTCCGGCAGCGAATTTACCGTTCCGACCTCCACCTTGATCCCGCTGCGGGAGGAAACGCGTGCAATCGTCAGCTCGACCGAGCTCATCGATATGCCCTGCACCGTGCCGTATCCGGAAGCAACTCTCGCCACCACCGCGCGGGTGATCGTCTTGGTGTCCTCATCCGGATCCAGCGAGATGTCGCGGTCCGACAGATCGACCGTACAGGTCACGCGGGAAGCATCGAGATCGCTGTGCTTGCTGATCTCGCATTCGACGTCCACGTCGGTCGTCATCTTTTCGCCGGGTACCAGCATCAGTCCGCGCGAGTTCAGGGAATCTTCACCCGTGAACGAGATCTCCACGTCGCGGACCCGTTTGACGTATGTGGGGTTTTCGATGCCGAGCACGTAGCCCCAGAGCAGGACCGCAAACAGCAGCGCCGTGATCTTCAGCACAATGTTCTTGGTAAACAGGTCTTTCAGAAACCGTCCGAATGCGGAGAAAAACTTTTGCCGTTTCGTCATTTTATTTCTCCGCCTCCTTCTTCCTCCGGTTCCACGGGAACAGGACCAGCCCGTCGTTCTGCACCAGCAGACTTTCGAGCGCGTTGTTCAGAGCTTTCTCGTCCAGATAACGGATCAGCTTGCCCTCTCTTGCAATCGAGATCGCGCCGGTTTCCTCGGACACAACGATCACGACGCAGTCCGATACGGAGGATACGCCGATCGCGGCGCGGTGCCGCGTCCCGAGCTCCCGCGAGACCTTGGTGTCGTCCGAAAGCGGCAGAAGACAGCTCGCGGCGATCACGGTCTCGCCGCGGATCACCACTGCGCCGTCGTGCAGCGGCGTGTTCGGTTCAAAGATGTTTTCGATCAGCGCGCCGGAGAGCTTCGCGTTCAGCGCAACGCCGGACGCAGCAATGTCGCCGAGACCCGAACGGCGCTCGAATACCAGCAGCGCGCCGACACGGCGCTTGGACAGGCGCAGGATCGAACGTTTCAGATCCTGCACGGTCCGGCGGGATTCGGATTCGTCGATCACGGTGCCGAGTTTGGACAGCCGGTGCGAGCCGATACGCTCCAGCACGCGGCGTATTTCGGGGGTAAACAGGATGAACAGAATGATAAAAATCGAACCGGATTGCAGAATGCTGTTCAGCACCCAGTAGATTGTCAGCAACCCGAACAGTCTTGCCAGCACGGACGCAAGGAACAGAAGACCGATGCCCTTCATGACCTGATAGGCGCGGGTCTCCTTGGTCCATTCCAGGAGCTTATACAGAAAGATGGCAATGATGAGCACATCGAAAATAAAACTTGCCAGTCTGCTCGGCTGCCTGAATGCATTGAATATCGTTTGGAATAAATCAATCAAACTCAATTCACGATCGCCTCCTTTTTATGCAGCCCGCTGTTTTTGCCGGGAACTGCATCGGCATCTATATTATAACATCAATGCGTCCGAATTGTCACGTAATTATTACAAATTTCTGCGAATTTGCTCCGCGCGGTCCATCAGATACCGATAAACGCCCGCGGTCAGACCGATCAGCACCCCGGAAGCGGCGATCGGAACCCAATCCGAACGGATCAGCAGCATCGACAGACCCGTCAGCAGAATCAGCGCAAAGCAGATCAGCATCATGACGAGCACCGCCCCGCTCTGCTTCACAACCTCGGTATCGGATTTCCACGACAGCCGCGGCATCCGGACGTTCACAAACAGACCCGCAACCGTGCAGAACAGCAGCGCGGATACCGGCAGCGCACAGATCCCCGCGATCGACAGCGGACTCAGCAGTTCCCGGTAGAAAATCGCAAACAGCGTGATCGAAAAGACCAGCGGCGGACCGACCAGCAGCAGATTCATCAGGATCTTGGCGTTCAGCCATTTCCTTGCGGAAACCGGCAGTGTCTTTGCGATCCAGAGTTCCTTTCCTTCCATGGAAATCGCGCAGCTCGTTGTGGGCGACAGCGTCGCGCAGAACAGCAGACTGCCCGTGATCGCGACGGCGGCATGTCCGCGAAACGGCGTTTCCGCAATCAGCTTCATGAGTCTGCCGGAGAACGCCGCGCCGGCGATGCCGAGCACCGCGATGAGGATTGAGCCGATGACCGTATTGACCACCCACGCCGTGCTGTTGAAAAAGCGTTTCCGCTCGATCAGAAACAGCGCCCTGCCTGCACCGCTTCTTTTCAGCGCGCCGAGGCGGTAATTCTTCACATGATAGCCTGCCGTCAGCCGGTCGTGCAGCGGCAGAAACGTCCGGTTCAGCACCCACACAAACAGGATGCATACGGCGACGGAGCCGAGAATGAACAGCAGCGCGTCCGAAAGCTCCCCCGTCACGCCCTCAGCGAACCACAGCACCGGCGGATAGATCCTCGCCGTCCGCATCGCCGCATCGTCCGGTGCGGAAACGAAACGGTTTGTGATCTGCGGCAGCAGATAGGAAAAGGCGACAAATCCCATGAGGAAGATCATCTTGATCGCCGAGGTGATCCCTTTTCTGTACTTGCTTCGCGCAAACGCCGCGGACAGCAGCAGGTCCGCCCCGCTGCCGATCACGATCGGCGCCACGGGCAGAAGCAGCGTCATCAGCAGATACGTCGGATAGAAAAGCCAGCCCGGCTTCATCAGGACCGCGTATACCGCGCCGCACGGCAGCAGATACGCCGCGGAGTAGATCGCTTCGACCAGATACAGCGCCGAAAACCGCGCCAGAACGATCGTGGACGTGCGCACCGGCATGCCCATCAGCGTATCGAAATCCGCAAAGCCGGACAGCGTCGCGCTGCCCTGCGCAAACGCCATTGCAAGCGCGAACAGGCTCGCCAGCGCGGCAACGAGCAGAATCGGCGTCGCAGGGTCTGCGCCAGCGACGAGCAGCCGGAAGGTCGTTAAAGCGCTCATGCCGCCGTACGTCACGACAATCAGCCCGATCGCTGCGACGCCCGTGATCGCCTGGCGGCGTTCCCTCGCGTCCTTCGAGTGCCGGATCACCGGAAACCGGAAGATGCTGTTCAGATACAGTTTTATAAGGATCCGGAGTGCGCTCATGCGTCCGTCAGCTCCAGGAACAAATCTTCGAGCGAGTGATCGCCGCGCACCTCGTCCATCGGACCGGAGGCGACGAGCCTGCCGTTCTTGATGATCGCGATCTTGTTGCAGAGCTTTTCCGCGACCTCCAGCACGTGCGTGCTGAAAAAGATCGCGGCGCCGTTTTCGCAGAGCTCGTGCATGATGCCTTTCAGCGTATGCGCCGCCTTCGGATCGAGACCGACAAACGGCTCGTCGAGCATCAGCAGCTTCGGCTGCTGTATGAGCGCGCCGATCAGCGCGAGCTTCTGGCACATGCCGTGCGAATACGACCCGACGAGGTCGCCGAGCTTGGATTCGATCTCGAACAGCTGCGCGTATTTTGCGATCCGTTCGCGGCGCGTCGTCTCGTCGATGCCGTAGATGTCGCAGAGGAAATTCAGATACCCGGTTCCGGTCAGGAACGTGTAGAGGTCCGGATTGTCCGGGATATAGCGCATGATGCGCTTCGCCGCCATCGGATCCTTTCGGATGTCGATCCCGTCGACGAAGATCTCGCCCTCGTCAAACGGCAGAATGCCGGAGATGCACTTCAGCGTGGTCGTCTTGCCCGCGCCGTTATGTCCGATAAAGCCGTAAATGTCCCCTGCTTCGACCGTAAGGCTCAGTCCGTCGACCGCACGCGGTCCGTTCCCATAGCTCTTTACAAGGTTTTGAATGGTAAGCATCTTTTCTTCTCCTTTTGCGAAAGTATGCCCTTTCATACCTGTATTGTAAACGGTCTCCGCGCATTCCGAAAGCGGAACCGAACCGGATTAGCGGCGGCTTCTGTTTCCGTTTTTTTACCGGAATACGGGCGTTTACTCCTCTTCCTTCTCGCGGTACAGCACGAGCTTCCGCCCGATGCACTGGATGATCTCGGCGCCGGTCGCCCCGGCAAGCTGCTCCGCGGCTTCCTTGGCGGAAAGCTCGCTCGTTTCGAGCACGGACAGCTTGATGAGTTCGCGCTTCTTCAAAACGGCGTCGACCGCTTCGATCAGCGGTTCCGTGATGTTCTCCTTGCCGATCTGAAAGATCGCGGTGAGCGTGTTCGCCTGTTTGCGCAGTTCTGCGCGTTCTTTGCCTGTCATATTCCTATCTCCTTAATCCGTAAAATCAAATTCCCATTCGCCGAGGCGGATCGTGTCGCCATCCTTCGCTCCCATCTCGCGAAGCGCAGAGATGATGCCCGTCCTGATCAGAAGCTGCTGGAAGCGGCGCATCGAAACGTCGTCCTCCGGATCGGTCGTGTCGAGGATGCGCTCCACATCGCCGCCCTCGACCACGTATACGCCCGCGTCGTCGCGGTGCACCGTGAAGCCCTTTTCGTACTGCGCGCCGATCAGAAGCTCGGTCTCGTCATAGACGCGCACAGGCGGCAGCGCGTCGAGCATCGAAACGATCCGGTCAAGCATCGGCCCGAAGCCCTCGGTCGTCGCCGCGGACACCGCAAACACGCTTACGCCCTGCGGCTCCAGCGCGGCTTTGATCCGCGCGAAATTCTCCTCCGCGCCCGGAATGTCCATCTTGTTGCAGGCGACGATCTGCGGCAAAGCCGCAAGCGCGTCGGAAAACTTTTGTAGCTCCGCGTTGATCTTTTCGTAATCGTCCAGCGGATCGCGCATCTCGCTGCCGGACGCGTCCAGCACGTGTACCAGAATGCGCGTGCGCTCGATGTGGCGCAGGAAATCGTGTCCGAGCCCCGCGCCCTCCGCCGCGCCCTCGATGAGCCCGGGGATGTCCGCCATCACAAACGAGCGGTCGTAGCGCGTCGCCACGCCGAGGTTCGGCGTCAGCGTCGTGAAATGGTACGCCGCGATCTTCGGCTTCGCGCTCGTCAGCACGGACAGGATCGTGGACTTGCCGACCGACGGCAGTCCGATGATGCCGACGTCCGCGATCGTCTTGAGCTCCAGCTCGACGGTGCGCTCCTCGGTTTTGATCCCGTTCTGCGCAAAGCGCGGCGCCTGTTTCGTCGCCGTGGCAAAGCGCGCGTTGCCCTTGCCGCCCCTGCCGCCGTACAGCACGATGCGGGTCTTGCCGGGCTCGCTCATGTCCGCAACGATGCTGCCGGTCTCCACGTCGCGCACGATCGTGCCGACCGGCACCCTGATCAAAAGGTCCTCGCCGTTTTTGCCCGCCATGAGCTCCGCCCTGCCCTGCTCGCCGTCTTCGGCGCGGAAGTGCCGGTAGCGCTTGAAATCGAGCAGCGTGGACTGCTGCGGATCCGCGACGAACACGATATTGCCGCCCCTGCCGCCGTCGCCGCCGGAGGGTCCGCCCTTCATCACGTATTTTTCGCGGTGGAACGCCGCGCAGCCGTCGCCGCCGTTGCCCGCCTTGATATGAATGGTTGCTTTGTCAATGAACTGCATGTTCGCAAATCTCCTTTAAGGGGCAGACGTCGCACTTCGGCCGCTGTGCCGCGCAGACCTGCCTGCCGTGATAGATCAGCCAATGGTGCGCGTCGCCCCAATCCTGTTCGGGAATATGCGCCATCAGCTGCTGTTCGGTTTTCTCCACGTCCTTCGCCTCGGTGAGCCCGATGCGGTTTGCGACGCGGAATACGTGCGTATCGACCGCGATCGCGGGGACTTTGAACGCGTTCGAAAGCACGACGTTCGCCGTCTTTCTGCCGACGCCGGGCAGCTTTGTGAGCTCCTCGCGCGTCTGCGGGACTTCGCCGCCGTACTGCTCGAGCAGGATCCTGCTCATTTCGAGAATGTGCATGCCCTTCATGCGGTAGAATCCGCAGCTTCTGATGTACGGCTCGAGCGTTTCAAAGTCCATCGACGCGAACGCTTCCGGCGTGTTGTACTTCGGAAACAGCACATCGGTGCATTTGTTCACCTGCTTGTCCGTGCACTGCGCGGACAGCATGGTCGCCACCAGCAGTTCGAACGGCGAGGAGAAATGCAGCGCGGGTTTCGCGTCGGGGTAGGTTTCCTTCAGAATGCCGAGGGCCTCGGCGCGCTTTGCTTCACTTAACACGGCTTGCCTCCAATGCATAGGTTGCGGCGATCGCGCCGTCCGCGCAGGCGGTCACGACCTGCCGGAGCGGGGTGTTCCGCACGTCGCCCGCCGCAAACACGCCCTTGACGCTCGTTTCCATATGTTCGTCGGTGATCACGCTGCCGTTCTCCGCAAGCGCGATCTGACCGGCAAACAGTTCGGTTCTCGGCACCACGCCGACCGCCACAAACGCGCCGTCGGTCGAAAGCTCGGAGACCTCGCCGGTCACGCGGTTTTTCAGCCGGATGCCCGAGAGCTTCCCTTCGCCGAGAAACGCTTCCGGCACGCTGTTCCAGATGAATTCGATGTTCTCCGTTTTCAGCGCGGCATCCGCAAGGATCGCGCTTGCGCGGAGCGCGTCGCGCCGATGCACGACATAGACCTTCTTGCAGAGCTTCGCAAGGTAGAGCGCGTCGGAAATCGCCGTGTCGCCGCCGCCGATGACGGTCGCCGTGCGGTTCTTATAGAACGCGCCGTCGCAGGTCGCGCAGTAGGAAACGCCGTGCCCCGTCAGTTCCTTTTCGCCGGGAATGCCGAGCGTTTTCGGGGAAGCGCCGGTTGCAAGAATCACGGTCTTCGCTTCAATGCGTTCGCCGTTGAACATAAAGTGCTTCGGGTCTTCGTTCAGCACAAGCTCCGTCACGGGACCGTATTCGATTTTCAGCCCGAACGCCGCCGCGTGTTCCTCGAACCGTGCCGCAAGCGCATAGCCGTCCGGTCCGTCCGAAATGCCCGGATAATTGTCAATCCGGTGTGTTTTCACGATCTGTCCGCCCGCGAACATTTCCTCGTAGAGGCAGACGTTTCCTCCGCCGCGCACCGCGTACAGACCCGCCGCAAGCCCCGCCGGTCCTCCGCCGATGATGGCTGTATCCAGCATAACAAGTTCCTCGTTTCCGTAAAATCTCACAAATACAGTATACTTGGTATTATCCGTCCGGTCAAGCGGAACCGCGCGACATTTTTTGCGTACATCCACCCCCTGCGCAAACAAAAAAGGGACTCCGTAAAGCCCCGATGGAAGATGAAAAAAAGACCGGAAACGGAAGAATGAAGAAGATCCTGTGCGTCTTCATCCTCCAGCCGCGTTCTGTTTTGTATTCTTCTGCCGGTAGGATTTCCCGTATTCGATCGGCGCGGCGCTTTCCAGAAGCTCCGATACCGTCACAAGATCGTATCCCTCCTCCTTCAGCCACGGAATCAGCTCGTCGATCGCTTCCAGCGTCGCTTGGATCCGGTCGTGAAACAGAATGATCGAGCCGTTTTTGACTTCCTTTTTGACGATCTTCACGATCTTCGTTTTGCTGCGGTTGCTCCAGTCGCGCGTGTCGACCGACCACAGAATGCACGCAAGCTCCTCGTTCTTCACCGCTTTCAGCACCGCGCTGTTTTTGTTTCCGTACGGCGGACGCATCAGCCGCGGAACGTAATCCTCGCCGAGCAGTTCTTTCAGCCGCTTCTTCATTGCGGCAAGGTTCTGCTCGTTCTTTTTCTGTGAGAGCTTTTTCATGTCGGTGTGTCTGAGCCCGTGGATGCCGATCTCGCAGCCCTGCTCAAACATGCGTTTCAGCACCTCGTCCGCGCCTTTCTGGTTCATGTTCTGACCGAGCACGAAGAACGTTCCCGGCACGTCGTATTTCTCCAGCACGTCGAGGAATTTCGCGGTATACGTCATGTTCGGTCCGTCGTCGAACGTCAGCGCAACCATCCTGCGGTCCGGGTCCGGCGTCGGCTCGGGCGTGGGCGTCGGCGTCGGCGTGGGCTCGGGCATCGGCGTCGGCGTGGGTTCGGGCGTCGGTTCCTGCGTGGGCGACGGCTCGGGCGACGGCGTAGGCGCGGGTTCTTCTGTCGGCGCAAGCGTGACGATCGCAATCTCCGTGGTTAACTCCTGCTCCGATCCCCCTGCAGACGGAATCGTTCCTGCGATCTCTCCGATGCAGGAAACGGTCATAACGCATATCAGAAGCAGAACCAACAATCGTTTCATCATAGGAAAGTATACTGCAGTTTTCCCTTTTTTACAACAAAAACCGCGGATGAACCGATAAAAAGAAGCCGGCGCAGTGCCGGCTTCCGATGTACGGGTGCGGTTTCTTCCGGTCGTTACTTTTTCTTGCCGGAACGTTTTTTGGTCGGGATCACCGAGAAGATCTGCAGCAGAACGCTTGCGAAAAACCCGACCAGCGGGAGCGGCAGCAGGAAATATCCCGGCACAAGAAGCAAGGTTTCCGTCTGATCGTACGGCAGGGTCTCGGTCTCAAACAGCAGCAGCAGCACAAGATAGATGATCGCGGTCACAACGGCGATCACGCCGGTAACGGTTATCAATGTCTTCTTTTTCTTCATATCCGTTTCCTCCGATCAATCTACGATGATGAGCGCGTCGCCGGTCACGCGGGAGTTGTGACCGAACAGATTCTCGTTCCAGTACATGCCGGACGATCCGCCGCCGTCAAAGTTGTATGCCGCCTTCATGCCGAGCTTTGCGCAGAGTTCGGACAGTTCGGTAAGGCTGAGACCCGGCGATTTTCCGTTGCCGAGGGATTTTCCGTTGATGTCCTTGACGCCGCGCGTTCCGCGTACGCCGATAAACGCATAGTGTCCGGGTTCATAGTAGCCGAACGCCGTACGCGGGTTCTGCTGTTCAAGCGTGGAATTGAACTTCTTCTTCGCGTTGCCGTCCGCGTCCAGGATCGAAGGTCCGAAATAGAAGGAGTGGTACGGATAGCTCGCAAGGATCGCGTTGTTGTCGATGTTGTCCTGGCGGCAGTCGAAGCAGCGCACCGTGCCGTCCTGATAGATGACGCAGAGGTCCGCGTGCCTGCACGGATTGTTCTTGATCATCATGCCGTTGCGGATGATCAGGCCCTCATCCTTCGCATTGGCAGAGAAGTAGTCGGAATTGATGGCGATCAGCGCATTTCCGCCGCGCGCGAAATCGACCAGTCCCTTCGCTTTCCCCTGATCCGCTTCATAGATCGCCGTCAGCTTTTCGATGCTGCGCAGGTACAGGTCGGCGATCTGATACTCGAGCTTGCCCTTCTGATAATGATAGAGCTCGATCGCGACTTCCCTGCCCGCGTAGGTATAGATCAGCGTGCGGACGGTTCCGTCCTCGAGGGTTTCGCTCGTATTCGGCTCCGAAACGACCGGTTCGCCGTCCGAGAACTTTTCTTTGAATTTGTCGCCCAGAAGACCTGCGATCGGCGTCGGTTCCGGCGTCGGCTCTTCGGTGGGTTCCGGCGTCGGCGTTTCCGGCGCGGCCGTTTCGTCCGGCGCAAGCGTCGGCGCATCCGTCGGAACGGGCGTTTCCGGCACGGGCGTTTCCGTGGCTTCCGGCGTCGGCTCCTCGGTCGGCTGCTGCGTGGGCACCAGCGTTGCCAGTGCGACCGGCTGCTGTTCCTGCTGCTCGTATTTGAAGGGCCACCAGCCGAATGCGCGCGCGTTGACGGTCATGGCAAACGCGCCGGCAAGGATGATGTCGATGATGACGATCGTGATCAGCACCGGCTTTTTGAGCTTCATCTTCCGGAATCCGCCGCCTGCCAGAACGAGCAGATAAAAGAGCCCCGTCAGCAGCAGAAGCAGCGGAAGAAAGAGGTGCAGATACTTCGTGAGGAAGAATTCCGAATGCACCACGAAGTGCATATTCGAATTGAAGTGATCCAGAATGTAAAATACGATGTAGTTTGCGGACAGAATGGCCGTCAGGTTTGCAAAAACCATCGCGATCACGCGAAGGACGGGCACGCCGCGCTGTTCATTATTACGCATACATACTCCCTGTCAATGATCCGGTCGGTCGAAAACGACCGGTTTTTTGTCATTTTTGCACTATATCACATGCGAAACGATTTTTCAAGTCTTTCGCACAATTCGTCTTCAGATCAGGAACAGAACCCAGCGCAGAAGGAACCGCCGCACCGGCGCGTCAGCGTACACCGACTGCTGCGCCGCCTTTACCCGTCGCAAAAGCTCCCTGTGCTCCTCCCGCATCCGGTGATTCGAGAACGCCGCTTCGAGCGCCCATCGCGGCGCATCCGGATCCTGCGGAACGCCGAATCGCTGCAGCATGGACAGATACCGCGACATCTCGGGGATGGCACGTTTGATGTTCTTCTGCCTGAACCGGCTTTCGCGGATCCGCCGCAAAGCGACTCCCGTTCCGAACCAGAGCAGCGGAACGACCGGAATCAGGATCCACCAAAGACCGGCGCGTTTCTTTCCTGTCGCCGCCGCCCCGCCTTCGCCGCCGGGCGTTTCCTGTTCTTCCTCCTGCTGCGCGGCAGGCTGAGGCGCTTGCGTTGCCGGTGCGGGCGTCGGGCTCGCGGGGACGATCGTCGGAGCGGGCGTTTCCGGCGCTGCGGACGGAACCGGCGTGCGGCTGTTCTGCGTCTGCTGCGAAACGTCGTCCGGCACGGTTTCGTCTCCGTCGTCGCCGAACTGCGGCGTGCTTTCGATCGGTACCCATCCGAGTCCCGCCACGTAGATCTCCGTCCATGCGTGGCTGTCGTTCTTCGTGACCGGCTTTTCCGTATACGTATCGTACGAATTCACCTTCACGTAGTATCCCACGGTATACCGCGCGAGATACCCGCACGCCTGCAAAAGCGCGGTCGTCGCGCTCGCAAAATGGACGCAGTAGCCCTCGTGCCGTTCCTGGAGAAAATACCGGACAAAATCTTTGCCCTTCGGCACGCGCCCCGGCGCAAGCACATACGTTCCGGAATCCCGCACAAACGCGGCTATCCGGTGCGCGACCTCGATCGGATCGCCGGCGCGCGTGACGGAAGCATCGTCGAGAATCGACAGAAGCGCGTCCTTCTCCTCGCCGTCCGGCATGCGGTACTGCTCCGCGGCATAGGTGCGCAGATACTGCGTCTCGGCGTCCGAAGGCGTTTCGGTCACGTCGGTGCGGTAGCCCGAAACGAAATACCAGAGATAATCGGCGTCGTTTTTGCGCGAGCGGATTCCCGCTTCCGCGACGTCGGGCGATTCGTCCGCCGGTGCGCTCCACGCGTACGGAACCGCTTTCACGTCCGCATAAAACCCGATGATCCGGACGTTATCGGCGGCAGCGGTTTTCTGCCGGCTGCTCAGCGCTTCCAGCGATTTCCATTCGCCGCTGTACGCGGGCGTCTCTTTCCATTCATTATTTTCATAAATCCCGTAAGAATACGTCCGAAGATAATAGATTCCCGGCTTCGTCGCGCTGATTGCAAAAATCTGCGTGTCGCTGTCGTCGTGCCGTTCCTCTTTGTTCAGATCAATGTTGTCGGGCGTTTTTTCCGCGTTCAGCGACCGGAACCGGTCGGTGATCTCATCGAACAGGCGCTGAAAGGATTCCGTCAGATTCTGGATCAGATTTTCGCGCTGTTCCGGCGTGACCTTGGGATAATTGTCCTGCGGAACGATCGCGATGATCAGAAGCGCAAGGGTCAGCAGAAGCGGTGCAAGCAGCAGCATAAACCGGTTCTTCACCCGCAAATCGCCCTTCCTGATCCCGTTGCCCAAGAGCGTATAGCCGAGATAGACGGTCAGAAGAACCGCGGTCCACAGCTTCGGATGCGAATCCTTGCAGAAGAAGCTGAACAGAAACATCGGAAGCGGAATCATCACCGCCAGCAGCACGGTCTTGCCTCTCGTCAGCGCGCCGGTCATCAGCAGTCCGGTCGCCGCGGCAAGCAGCATCAGCATCAGCGTCGCGGCAAACGGCGCGTCCTTCGGCGAAGCGAGCAGCGCCGGATCGATCTTCAGCGTCTCCAGCACGTTTGCCTGCATGTCGTCCGGCAGTCCCGCCAGGATCTTCGTCACAGCGGGTCTCAGTTCGTCATACCGGTAGCACAGCAGTACGACAACAAAGATCACGCCCGAAAGAAAGATTGCCCCGAATCCGAATCCGAACTTCGGCGCGTCCATCCAGAACGCCAGAAGCATCGCCGAAACGACGCAGAACAGCACCAGCGCTCCGAGTGAGAATCCGATCCCGAAGGAGGTCGGCACCGCGCACGCCGCCGCGAGCATTCCGCACGCAAGCGGAATCGCGTCCGAAAGTCCGCCAAGCAGTGTGTCTCTGTGTTTCACGGGCGCACCTCCTTCCCGGGGCGGATGCAATACACGAGCGTATCGCTTCCGGGAACGACCGGCTGCGCCTTCTCCGCCTTGTTCGGTTCGGAAAGGAACGATTTCAGAAACCGCTCGAAGTCACCGTCGCCGTCGATGATCGCGGTTTTCAGTCCGTAACGGAGCATGAACGGGATCTTGTTTTCGTTCAGAAGGTCCGCAAGGCAGCGCAGCTGTTCCAGGACGTTCTCCTGCGCCTCGTAATCGTCGTACAGGTCCATGCACAGCACGATGTTCTTCCGCGCCTGCTCCTGCGGCTCCCGCACGATCGGGGAATCCATCTTTTCGGTCAGCTTCCAGTGGATCAGATTGACGGCGTCGCCCTCGCGGTACGGACGGAGTTCGTGCTCCTCGGAAAACCCGATCGGCTTCGGCTTCAGGATCCGGTCGGAGGACTCCGTAAGCGCCGGCATCGGATCGGGTTCTTCGGAATTCGGCATGACCGTGAGCGCCACGGCGCCGCTCCGCCTGACCGGGATCGCGATCAGCCCGAGATAATCGCATGCGCGGGCGGACCGGATGCGGTACGAAACGGTTCCGAGCCGTTCGGTGTCCGCTTTGAACCGTTCCTCGCCCGAACGTTTGCCGTACAGGCGCACCTTCCTGCGCGTCGGCTTCGGATCCAGGAACAGATTGCGGTATTCGATCCGGATCTTCCACACATCCGGCGGAAGAAAGAAGTCCGATTCCACCTGCAGGCGCACATTGGAAGAACGCCCCCGCTGAACGTTTGTGCCGCCCGTGAGCGTCACGCGCGATTTCAGGATCGCGGGCAGGCTCAGAAGCAGGGAAACGACGGGAAGCGCCGCAACAAATACCAGTATAAAGAAGGAAATATACGGCTCGTAAAAGATATATAGGGCGATCGCCGCAAGCAGCAGCACGCCGTATGTCAGTCTTCTGGACGTCATCCGCGCACGGAAGGCGGCGCAATATGCGCCATCACGTCGGAAAGCACCGCTTCCGCGGTCTGTCCGGACGCCTTCGCTTCGGCGGTAAGGATCAGGCGGTGAGTGATCGTTGCGGGATAGATCAGCTTGATGTCGTTCGGAACCACGTAGTCGCGTCCCTGCACCCATGCGGCCGCCTTCGCCATCGAAACGACGGCGAGCGTCGCGCGCGGACTTGCGCCCTGCAGCAGCGAGGCATGCGTGCGCGTCGCGTTGGAAAGACGGATCGCGTAGTCCATGATCTTCTTGTCCACAAAGGTATTGTCGACCGCAAGCCGGATTCCGTTCAGCCCCTTGCGGTCCGCAATGCACTGCACACCGTCGAGCGGATTACCCTTCTGCTTGCGGTTCAGAAGCTCCAGCTCATCGCTCGGACGCGGGTAGCCGAGCGACAGCCGCACCATGAAGCGGTCGAGCTGCGAATCCGGCAGAAGCTGCGTGCCGCTTGCGCCGACCGGGTTCTGCGTCGCAATGACCACGAACGGATCGGGAACCGGATGGGTCACGCCGTCGACCGTGACGTTGCCCTCCTCCATCGCCTCCAGAAGCGCGGACTGCGTACGGCTCGTTGCGCGGTTCAGCTCGTCCGCAAGGAACAGGTTGCAGAGGATCGCGCCGGGCTTGTAGATCATCTCTCCCTTTTCGCGGTCATAGAGCGAAAAACCGACGATATCGCTCGGCAGAACGTCCGGCGTGAACTGCACACGATGGTATTCGAGTCCCAGCGCCTTTGAAAACGCAAGCGCCATCGTGGTCTTGCCGACGCCGGGAATGTCCTCCAGAAGGATATGTCCGCGCGCAAGGATCGCGAGCAGCACCATGATGAGAACATTGTCCTTCCCGACAACGGCCTTTTTCAATTCTTCAATGATGGATTTCGGATCGTTCATCGGTCCCTCCCGCATACGGTAAACTTCTCATTTTATGGTTGCATTATACCATAGATTTGCGACAAATTTGTATCTAAACTGTAATATTATTCCGTTTTTTGACTCTTTTTAACAGAAAAAGCGGCGATCTTCCGATCGCCGCATATGTTTTCCTGTTGATCTGCGGTGCGGTTCACAGACCGCGCCGCCTTTGCGCGCAGGTGCGCCGCAACCGCGCGCACGAAAGCATCGTAGAAAGCCCCGACTGCATTTACCAGAGCCTGATGCCGTCATGGTGCGGCAGTTCCTTGATGTGCCAGATCTCGTCCGCGTACTGACGGATCGTTCGGTCGGAGGAGAATTTGCCCGCGCTCGCCGTGTTGACGATGCACTTTCTCGTAAACGCGCGGATGTCCTTGTAATCGTTCAGCGCGTCCATCTTGCGGTCGATGTACGGCAAAAGTTCCTGCAGTACGAAGTAGTAGTCCGGCTTCTGCCAGCCGTTGCCGAACAGCAGCGAGCGGTGCAGATCGGCGAAGACGCCCGTGTCGTTGTCATAGAATGTGCCGTCGATCAGCGTGTCGACCACGCGGCGCACACGCGGCTCGTAGTCGTAGATCGCCTTCGGATTGTAGTGCGGACGCAGTGCGTTGAGATCGTCGACGCTGTAACCGAACACGTAGTTGTTCTCCTCGCCCGCCTCCTGCACGATCTCGACGTTCGCGCCGTCGAACGTGCCGAGCGTGACTGCGCCGTTCAGCATCAGCTTCATATTGCCCGTGCCGCTTGCCTCGGTCCCCGCGGGAGAAATCTGCTC
This sequence comes from uncultured Clostridia bacterium, assembly GCA_946631895.1. Lineage (GTDB taxonomy): Bacteria > Bacillota > Clostridia > Christensenellales > CAG-138 > UBA3792. The sequence continues at coordinate 12,971 of CAMPAN010000005.1, read as the reverse complement.
AGAGATATCCGCCGCCGGGATGATATGCTCGGCGTAGGAGCAGTTGTAGTTGTGAACGAACACAACGCGCATCAGATCCCTGACGTCGGGATCGTTGTTGATCTTCTTCGCGATCTCGTTGATAAACTTGATGATCGCCTTTGCGCGAAGATACCCGGGCGCGGCCTTTGCGCCGAAGATGAACGCCGTCGGCGTGAAGTTCTTGATGCGTCCGTCCTTGATGCCGAAGTAGATGTCGAGGATCGCAAACGCGTTCAGAATCTGCCGCTTATACTCGTGCATGCGCTTGACCTGCACGTCGAAGCAGAAGTGTTCGGGCAGATCGACGCCCTCGCGCTCCAGAATGAGCTTGCGCAGCTGCCGTTTCTTTTCCCGCTTGACCTCGATGAATTCGTCGACGTCGGCGTCGCTCATGAACGCCTTGAGTCCCTTGAGCTGTTCGAGATCGGTGATCCAGCCGCCGCCGATGCGCTCGGTGATGTACTTCGAAAGCTCGGGGTTGCACAGCCCCAGCCAGCGGCGCTGCGTGATGCCGTTCGTCTTGTTCTGGAAGCGTTCCGGATAGACCTGATACCAGATCTTCAGAACGTCGTCCTTCAGGATCTGCGTGTGGATCTCCGCGACGCCGTTCACGTAGCTCGACGCGTACACGGCGAGGTTCGCCATGCGGATGATGTTGTTTGAAACGATCGCGTACGGCTCGCAGTCGAGTCCCTTCGCCATGATCTCGCCGCAGAGCTTCGTGTTGATGTGCCAGATGATGTCATAGATCTCCGGCAGCAGATCGCGGAACAGAGCGACATCCCACTTTTCGAGCGCTTCCTGCATGACCGTGTGGTTCGTGTAGGAGAAGGTCTTGCGCGTGATCTCGAACGCCTCGTCGAAGCTGAGCCCCTCCAGCATCAAAAGCCGCATGAGCTCCGGAATGGAGACCGTCGGATGCGTATCGTTGAGCTGGATCGAAACGAGCTCGCAGAACTCCTCGATCGGGCGGTTCTCACGCTTGAAGCGGAACATCAGGTCCTGCAGCGAAGCCGAGGACAAAAAGTACTGCTGCTTTAAGCGGAGGCGCTTGCCCGCGGTGGTCGTGTCGTTTGGATACAGCACGCGCGTGATGTCCTCGACCGCGTTCTTTTCGAGCACCGCGACCGCGTATTCCTGGTTGTTGAACTTTTCAAAGTCGAAGTCCTGCACCGCTTCGCTCTGCCAGAGACGGAGCGTGCCGATGTTGTCGGTATGGTAGCCGATGATCGGCATGTCGTACGGAACGGCGCGCACGGTCGAATCGGAGAAGTGCACGAGCACCTCGTGCGTGTCACGGCGGCGGCTCCACGGATCGCCGAAGCGCTGCCAGTCGTCCGCGCTCTCGGTCTGGAAGCCGTTCGTGAAGGTCTGCTTGAAAAGACCGTACTTATAGCGGATGCCGTATCCGTCGAGCGGCAGGTTCATCGTCGCCGCGGAATCGAGGAAGCAGGCGGCAAGGCGGCCCAGACCGCCGTTTCCGAGCGCCGCGTCTTCGATATCTTCAAACGCCGCCAGGTCGAGACCGTGTTCTTCGAATTCCTTCTTGACCTCGTCGAGGATCCCGAGCGCGAACAGGTTGTTGTACACCATGCGTCCCACAAGATACTCCGCGGAGAAATAATATGTGGCTCTGGTGCGCTCGTGCGCGTGACGGCTTTCATACCACGGGTCCGCGATGGCGCCCATGACGACCGAAGCCAGCGCCGCGTGAAGCTGCTGCACCGTCGCCTCCCCGAGCGACACCTGCGCGTCGCGCTTCAGGACGAGTTCGATTTGCTGCATAATCGTTTTTGTATCCATATATACCTTTCCCCAATTCTTGAATTCAGAATCATTATAGCATATTATTCCGGATTGTGCAAAAAAACCGACAGAATTTCCTGTCGGTTTTTGTAAAAAATGCGTAAAGATCAAATCATTCCCACGGACGTCTCGCATTGACAAAGTTCCGTTTGAAATACGAGGACAGCGCCCGCTTGACGACCTTGCCGTTCGAACTCGAAGCGTCGATCATCGTGTTGCCGCCGATATAGATGCCGGTGTGGCTGACGCGCGAGGAGCTGTCGCTCTTGAAGAACAGAAGATCGCCCCTCTTGAGGTCGCTCATCTTCGTGATGTTCTTCCAGCGGCTGACCTTTGAGAAGCCCTCCGCGTTCAGCCGGCTCGTTTTGACGCCTGCCTGCCGGAGGCACCATGTCACGAAGCCCGAGCAGTCGAACGTCTTGGGACCCGAATCGCCGAGCACGTATTCACAGCCGATCTTGGAGTTCGCCGCTTTGATGAACTTGTCGATCTTGGAATCCTGCTTCGGCGTCGGCGTCGGCTTCTTTGTGGCTTTCGGCGTGCTCTTGGAGCCCGGCTTCTGGGTGGTCTTGGAGGAAGACTTGGTGGGTTTCGGCGTCGCCTTCGACTTCGCGTTTTCCGCCTTCTCCTCCGCCTTGATCTGCTCTTCTTTCGCTTTGGTCATTCTGGCGTCGTCGCTGAACAGCTTGTCCAGCGTCTTCTCGCCCGCCTTGCCGTCCTGCGTGAGCCCGTTTCGCTTCTGGAACGCCTTGACCGCTTCGACCGTCTTTTCGCCGTAGATGCGGTCGACGTCGCTGCTCGACAGATATCCGAGTTCAACGAGCTGCTCCTGCAGCATCTTGACGTCGCGGCCTTCCGCGCCTTCGAGCATCGTATAGTGCTTGGCTTCCTTGCTGTACAGCAGCGTCTGCGTCTGTTCGCCCGCGATGCCGTCCTGCTTGAGTTCATGCTGCCGCTGGAACAACGATACCGCGTATTCCGTCGAATTGCCGAAATAGTCGGTCGGCTCTTCGATTTCGAGATAGCCGAGCTCCATCAGGCGGTTCTGCAGCTGCGTCACCGCTTCGCCCTTGTCGTGCTTTTTCAGCGTTTCGTACTTCCGTTCGGCGGATCCTTCCGGTTCGTTCGCAGTCCCTTCGCCGTCCGGCGCCGTCTCCGCGGAATCGATCTCGGGAAGCGTTCCCGGCTGTTCTTCCGGCTTCTGTATCGCTTCCGCCTCCACCGCTTTTTCGTTTTCCCACTTTGCGCGCAGAAGCACCGGGATCGGGTCCGCCGCCGTTTCGGCGTTCTCCGTACGCTTCGCTCCCGCACAGGATGCGATGCCGATGATGATCGCGATCACGATCAGAAGCGCCGCAACCGCAAACATGGCAAGCGTCAGCACCTTTTGCTTCTGCCTGTCGCTCAGGTCTTTCCAGCGACCGATCATCTTTGAAATTGTCGGTTTTTCCTTTTCCATACTGAAAGTGTATCGCGATTCACCCGGATTCGCAAGCATTCTTCGGCGATGTTCAACAAAATTTCATATCTATTTTGCATTTATGTTGCATCTTCGCCTTCCCCTTCCGGCGACGTCCCGCCGTCCTGCGGTTCCGCATTCTGCGCGGATTCCGCCTCCTGCCGTTCATACCAGTAGGTGACGATATCCTCGATCGCAACGGCGCCGGAGCTGCCGGAAAGTCCGTTCGGAATGAACACGACGATCGCGATCTCCGGATCCTCGCGCGGCGTGATCGCCGCGAACCAGCAGGTGTTTTCGATATCAATGTTGTTCGACGCGGCGGTCTGCGCCGTGCCCGTCTTGCCGCTGATGCGTTCGAGGTATCCCTTGTGCGAGAACGCCATCGAGAACACGGACGAAGCCGTGCCGCCGTCCTCCGGCGACACAACGCCCTTCATGCCTTCCAGGATCGCGTCCCAGAAGACGTCCGGTGCGTAGATCGAATCGACGGTTTCCGGCTCGTTCCGGTAATAGACCGAACCGTCGCTGTTGTCGATCTCCTTGAGGATCGTCGCGCGGTAGACGCTTCCGCGGTTGGCGATCGTCGAAACGTAGCGGATGATCGAGATCGGCGTCACCAGCATAACGCCCTGTCCGATGCCGGTCTGAATCGTGTACGTCGGTTTCCAGCGCAGCTCCTCGAGCCATGTGGAGATCGAAACGATCCAGTTCGTATGCGTGTACGACACGCCGATCGGAATGTTCATTTCCTCGCGGAGGATCTGGCGGATCTCCGCGCCGCGCTCGCGCTGTTCGCCGTCCATCAGCCGCAGAAGCCGGTCGGCGCAGCGCTGAAGCTGTCTGTCAGACAGATGCAGTTCCTGCTGGTCGTTGATCGAGCGGACGAGGCTGTAGATGCGGTTGTAGATCAGCCGCGGCAGGGACGAGGTCTGCTCGGAAAGCGATTTCTCGCAGTCGTAGCGCGCCTTCTGACCGCCGATCTGCACGGACAGCTCGCCGGGGAGCTCCACGCCGGTCGTACCTTTCATGCCGAGCTTGCCCGCCCAGTAGTTCAGCCGTTCGATCCCGACGCGGTCGGCGACCGTGAAGAAGTAATAGTTGCACGAAACGGTGAGCGCGCGGGCCAGCGTCAGGTTTGCGTGACGGCTCGGATTCGACGTCCAGCAGCTCGGCGCGTTCTGTTCGACCTTGGTGGTCGGATCGTTGACGAAGTAGTAGTACGGCGAGTGGTCGGAGATCATTTCGGTCGTGGTGAGCTTGCCCTCCATCAGCCCGGAAAGCCCCGTCGCCATCTTGAACACGGAGCCGGACGCCGTGCGGATGCCGATCGCGCGGTTCAGCGTCGGCATGTTGCTGTCCTTGCCGAACAAAAGCTCGTATTCGGACGAGTCGATCCCGTCGGTGAACATATTCGGGTCGTAATCCGGGCAGGACGCCAGCGCGAGGATCTCGCCGGTCCTGACATTCATGACGATGACCGCGCCGGTCTCCGCCAGCTTGATGTTCTCGATCTTGCCGTTTGTGAGCTCGCTGTAGTGTGCCCGGTCCGACGCGATGCGCGCTTCCTGTTTTTTGCGCGTCTCCTCGATGTTGTGGCGCAGCGCCTGTTCCGCGACCTTCTGCAGTTCGATGTCGATGGTAAGCTGCACGTTCATGCCGTCGGTCGGCTGGGTGGAATCCAGCACCTCGACGATCGCGCCGCGCTTGTTTTTGAGGATCCGCGTCTCGCCGAGCCGTCCGTACAGATGCGGCGAAAGATACGCCTCCATCGTCTTCTCCGCGCCGGCGACGCCTATGAGATCGCTGTACGAATAGCCGAGATCGAGCATGCTGTCCGTCTCGTTCTGCTTCTGATCGAAGGGGCGGAAATCCTCATAGGAATAGCCGATCGAGGGCATATTCTTTGTGACCTGTCTGGACAGATATCCGACCAGATGCGACGCCGTGTTTCCGTACGGATAGACGCGGACGCTGCTCTTCTCGGTGAGAATGCCGGTGAGCCGGTCGCTCGCCATGTCGAGCTCGGTCACGACCGCAAGCGACACGTCGGTCGCGATGCGCACGCCCTCGAACGCGCGGTAGCTGTTCATAACGGCTTCCTGGCGGATGGACATGATCTTCTTCGCCTCATCAAACGGCATATCGTCCGGAATGCACCACGAATCGCGCAGGATCCGGTACGCCTCCTCCGCCGAAAGATCCGGGTTCGAGAAGTTGCAGGCTTCGACGAAGTTCCGCTTGCGCGAGGCCGCGACGGTGTCGCTCGTCGTACGGAAATTATAGACGAACGTGCCGTCGGACTGCATGTCGATATAGAACGTGTCGATCGTGCTGCCGCCGCCCTCCTCGATGATGCGGATCGCTTCCATCAGCGAATGCGTATAGCGCGCGCTGTCGACCGGCGTGCGGTTGTTCGGATCGCGGTAAAAGAGCACGTTATAGGTGGTCTCGTCGTAGGCGAGCACCACGCCGTTGCGGTCGGTGATCATGCCGCGGCTGCCGGACTGGTAGGTCGTGACCTCGGTGGTCTGCTGCACCGCCGCGGAATATGCCTCGGTCTCGCGGATCGCGAGCTTGTCCAGAAAGACGAGCAGCACCGCAAGCAGCACGCCGAAGATCCCGATGAGCATCCAGATGCGCGTATTCAGTTTTCCTTTTTCACCGCGTTTCATCTGACGAACATGGAACCTTTCTCCCGGCTTTTCAGCGATGCCGAAAGCGGGTAAACGAGCAGCGCTTCGCATACGACCGACGGAAGCGTCGCCCTGAGCAGCCGCATCGCGTCAAACCGCGCGCCGATCGCAAGCGAGAATCCGAAGATCATAAGCTCCGCCGCCGCTGCCGCGATCGCCGCAAACGGAATGACAAGTGCGCGCACGGAACCTGCCTTGCGGGTAAATCCGTACAGGATCGCGACTGCCGTGAGGTATGCCGCCGCAGACAGTCCGATATACGGATGGAAAAACAGATCGGAAAGAAGCCCGCCGAAAAACGCGACGAGCATGCCGTCCTGCACCTTGGTCGCCGCCGTCGCGGCAAGCGCAAGGCTCAGCACAAAGAGCGGACGGAAACCGCTTGCAAAGAGCGACGGAAAAACGAACACGTCCAGAAAAACCGCAAGGATCGAAAGCGGTATGAGCCACAGCCGCCGCTTCATCCGATCGCCTCATCCACGCCGACCACGATCAGCGCGTTCTCGAGATGCAGAAAATCAATGTCCGTCGAAACGATCGCGTCGTGCGTGCCCTTGCCTTCCCCGTTGACGGAAAGAACCGTTCCGACATAGAGTCCCTTCGGGAAAAACCCGCCGATGCCGCTGGTGCGGATGATATCGCCTTCCCGGATGTCCGCCTTGCCCGGCAGATAATAGAGCAGCGTCCCGAGGATCTCGCCGTCCTGTTCATAGATCCCGCCGAGCATGCCCTCGTCGCGCGTACGCTGCACCATGACGCTGATGCGCATCTTTTCGTCGCACATCGTCTTGACCCTGCACCAGTTCGGACCGACCTCGGAAACGCGTCCGACGACGCCATCCGCCGTGATGACCGCCATTTTTTCGGTGACGCCGCTGCGCGAGCCCGCGTTCAGCGTGATCGTGTCGATATACGGATTGCTGTCCCGTCCGATGACCGACGCCGTGACGAACCGCATGTTCGGGTTCGCCTCCGCAAAGTTCAGAAGCTCCGAAAGCCTTGCGTTCTCCTTCTCGGTCTCGTCGAGCAGCGCCAGCTTCATCTGCTGTTCGAGCACGGTCTTCTGCAGTCGCTCGTTTTCCTCCGAAAGCGCGGACGGACGGAACACGCGCGTGAAAAAGCCGCCGACCGATTTCTGCACGGAATGCAGGAAGTCCGCCGCGGGCGTGAGCGCAGAGCGGAACAGACCGTCCTCCGTGCGGTCGTTTCCGTTTGCCGTAAACGCCGCAAGCACGATCAAAAGCACGATCGCTGTCAATGCGATCCACATCGGCCTGTTCTTCCAGATCTTCCGCATATCCGCCTCCGGTATACCTTTACAACGTACAGTATACCACAACTTTCCGCGCGGAAGGTGAACTTTCGGTTAACTATTGTCGCAAAAACAGATATCCTGCCGCAAGCAGCGACGCGACGGCGACCGCAAAGAATACCCACCACGGCACGCAGTAAAAGATCAAAGCGGCAACCGAAGCGCCGAACGCGATAAGCAGCATCCGCCTTGCCCCTGCATTCCGTTCGCACCGTCTTCTCATATGCTTCCCTCCTCTTTTTCTGTATCATACGCAAAAAAGCCGGGATGCGTGACGCATGCCGCGCGGCGAAAGCCGCATATCACGATATGCCTTCGGCGCGATATGCCCCTGCGGGGCGCGACGGAACGCCGCGGACGGAACCGGAATACGATATCCTATCAGACACAAAAGGAGATCGGGTATGCAATCCGAATTGATGAAATTAGAGAACGTTTCTCTCGCGTATCACACGCTCGCGGGAGAAACCGTTGCCATACAGAACCTGAACCTGTCCGTGCTCGACGGCGAATTCCTTGCGATCGTCGGTCCGTCCGGCTGCGGCAAAACGACCGTGCTTTCCCTGATCATGGGGCTGATGCGGCCCACCTCCGGCAGCGTGCGGTTTTCCGGGAAGGACCTGCGCCTCGGCTACATGCTGCAGCGCGACCATCTGCTGGACCACCGCACCGTGGAAAAAAACGTGCTTCTGGGGCTCGAGGTGCAGCACCGTCTCACCGAACAGAGCAAGGCGCGCGCGTTCGAACTGCTCGACACCTACGGGCTCGGGGACTTTCGCACCTATAAGCCGCAGCAGCTTTCCGGCGGCATGCGGCAGAAGGTCGCGCTGATCCGCACGCTCGCGCTCGAGCCGGACCTGCTGCTGCTCGACGAACCGTTTTCCGCGCTCGATTATCAGACGCGGCTGAACCTTTGCGACGAGGTCTGCCGCATCATCCGGAGCGAAGGCAAAAGCGCCGTCCTCGTGACGCACGACATCTCCGAAGCGATTTCGACAGCGGATCGCGTCGCGGTCTTTTCCGCGCGTCCGGCAACTCTGAAAACGGTGATCGAGATCGGCTTCCCGAAGGATATGCCTCCGCTCGAGCGCCGCAGTCAGGCGGCGTTTCACGATTATTTCGACCGGATCTGGAAGGAGCTGCAGCCATGAAAAACGCCGTTTCCGAAGCGCACGCGAAGTATCTTCGCCGCATCCGCCGCGACGCGCGCACCGTCGTGCTGTCCCGCGTCGCCGTTCTTTTGGGATTTTTGTCGCTGTGGGAGCTCGGCGCGGACCTCGGCTGGTTCGATCCGTTCATCCTGTCCTCGCCCTCGCGCGTGCTGAAAACGATCGTACGGCTCTACGCGGACGGCGCCCTGTGGCTGCACATCGGCACGACGCTTCTTGAAACCGTGCTCGGCTTTCTTCTGGGCACGCTTTTGGGCGCGCTCATCGCGGTGCTTTTGTGGTGGATGCCGAAGCTGAACCGGATCCTGGATCCGTATCTGGTCGTGCTGAACGCGCTGCCGAAGATCGCGCTCGGTCCGGTGCTCATCGTATGGATCGGCGCGGGAACGGCGTCGATCGTGGTCATGGGCGTACTCGTTTCGCTCGTCGTGACGACCGTGACGGTGCTGAACGGCTTCCTTGCCGCAACCGACGAAAAACAGCTCCTGATGCGCACGCTCGGCGCAACGAAGCTGCAGATCTTCACGAAGGTCGTGCTGCCCGCGGGCGTGCCGGACCTGATCTCCGCGCTGAAGATCTCCGTCGGCATGAGCTGGGTCGGCGTGATCGTCGGCGAATACCTCGTTTCCAAAGCGGGGCTCGGGTATCTCATCGTGTACGGCGGGCAGGTCTTTAAGCTCGACCTCGTCATGGCGTCGGTCACGGTGCTGTGCATCCTCGCCGCGCTGATGTACTACGCCGTCGCCTTCCTCGAAAAAAAGGTCCGGACATAAAAAAAGAACCGCGCGGGGGCGGTTCTCAGTTCGGTTCGTCAGGATTCTTTGTCCTCGGGCGGGTGCTTTTCGTTCTGCCGCTTCTTCCAGCAGTACGCGGCAAAGCCCGTTGCCGTCGACGCAAGCAGCGTGATCGAAGCGACCCAGTAAAGGGGCGTCGGATCCGGCTCCGGTTCCTTTGCCGGTCTCGGACGCGGCGTCGGCTTCGGCGTCGGTTTTGCGGACGGCTCCGGCGTTTCGGTCCGTTCCGGCGATGCGCTCGGCGTCGGTTCCGGCGTCGGCGGCGCGACATAGCCGCAGAACAGGGTTTCGTCGATATTGTCGAAGACGTCCTCTCCGACCGGCACGACGCCCTCCGCCATGCCGAAGCGGTTGAACGCATACTGTCCGCTGTCCCGCCGCACGCGGAAATGGTACCGCTGTTGGGACTGATGCTTCAGAAACGCGTCGCACGCGACCTCGTACGCGTCCTTTCCGTCGAATGCCGCAAGCGGCGTATGCGCGTCGATCAGGATCGTGTTTTTCCGGAACAGATGCAGATACAGCTTCTGCACCTGCCATGTTCCGTACAGCCCGACGGATTCCGGATCATATTCCGGGTCCGCCGCAAGGGAAAACGCTTCGCGCGCGGCTTTCGCCGTACGCTTGTGCTGCCAGTGTCCGTATTCGCCGTTGAGATCCTGCGCAAACACGACAAGAGGTTTCAGTCTCCGGTACGCCCTGACGGTGTTCTGCAGCAGCTCGTCATAGGAAAACAGGGTCCTGCGCGCCTTCGTCGTCCCGCTGAATATGTCGCGCATGCCGAAGAACACGGGACGCACGCGCAGCCCCATCGCCCACGCGCCGTTTTCCGCTTCGCTCTTGCGCGTGCGGTTCTGGTTCGTGACATATAGGATCGTGCCGACATACCCGCGCTCCGCGCCGTAGGTCGGGACGATGCTGCCGAGATACAGCACGTCGTCGTCCGGGTGCGTGGAGATCAACAGATAATCGACGTGCTCCGGGATCTCCTGCCAGTCATGGAACGGATCGGGCAGCTCCCCCGCGCCGTACACGGCGGCGGCAAGAAGCCGCATATTCTTCGTCCCGTTCCGGATTTCCGCGCGGCGCGCGTCGGGCAAAAGCGGCAAAACGGTCTCCGGATACGGCGGAAGCGTCTCCTCCGAAAGCAGCGCTTCGTCCGCGCCGTACTGGAGCAGTCTGACCTCTTCGGGCTCGTCTTGCCACTGCAGGCAAAGCCGCGCGTCCGCCAGCGCTTCGTCCCACGTCAGGGAAAACGACGCGTCCGCCTTAAGCGATACGACCGCGCCGCGGCCGCGCAGGAGATCGTTTCCCGCCTCTTTCTGCGTGCCGAAATCAAAGGTACAGCGATCCGTCAGCTTTTCGGCGTCTGTGTCCGCTTTCGCTGCGGGGATCGCTGTAAACAGCATGATGCAGATGAGCACGATCCAGATTCGTTTCATACCAAAGGATCCCTTTCCGGGAAAAGCGCCCCGCTCGGTTTGCGAGGCGCCGTGTGTTATTTGTGCCTGGCGTACGGCGTATCGGGAAGCGGCAGCACGGTACGGAAGACGCCGTCGCGGTTCATGTACGCGTTCTGCACGGCGGGCGCAGTCGGGATCGTGCAGATCTCGCCGATGCCCTTTGCGCCGCAGGCAAGTCCGTCCTTGGTCGCTTTTTCCACAAGGATCGCCTGTACCTCGGGCGTCTTATCCGCGCGGAACAGTCCCAGCGTGCCGTACTTTGCGGTGGGTCTGCCGTCCTTTAAGGGGAAGTCCTCCGTCAGCGCATAGCCGAGCCCCATCACGACGCCGCCCTCGATCTGTCCCTCGGCGGCGCGTGGATTGACCGCCACGCCGAGATCGTGGATCGCCGTCACGCGCTTTACCGTGCCGTCGTCGTTCAGCTCGACCACGTGCGTTGCGTAGCCGTACGCGATGTGCGAGACCGGGTTCGGCTTATCTGACCCGAGCTTGTCGGTCACGCCGGTGTATTCGCCGAGGAAGGATCTGCCGTTCAGCGCGTCCCACGAGCCCTCTTTTTCAAGCGCTTCTCTGATCTGCTTTGCGGCGCGGACGACCGCCTCGCCGGTAAACAGCGTCTGCCGCGACGCCGTCGTATTGCCCGCGTCCGGGGCAAGCGCGGTGTCGGGCGTGCAGTAATGCACGCGCTCGTGCGGAATGCCGAGAATCTCCGCCGCCATCTGCGTCTGCACGGTGCCCATGCCCTGCCCGATGCACGCCGCGGACGAATGCAGGTATACTTCCCCGTCTCGGACCTCGATGCGGCAGCGTCCGGTGTCCGGAATGCCGACGCCGAGACCCGCGTTTTTCATGGCGCAGGCGATGCCCGCCTTCGGATCGCGTTCGAGGATCGGACGCGCGGCGTCGAGCGTTTCGACCAAAGCCGTCGTTTCGTCGGCGATCTGCCCGTTCGGCAGCACCTGTCCGGGACGGATCGCGTTGCGGTAGCGGATCTCGAACGCCGAGATTCCGACCAGAGCCGCAAGCTCGTTCAGGTTGCATTCGGTGGCAAAGCAGCTCTGCGTGACGCCGAAGCCGCGGAACGCGCCCGCCGGGGGATTGTTCGTATAGATCGCCTTGCCGTCGATGTCGATGTTCTGATAGTTATAGGGACCCGCGGCGTGCGTGCATGCGCGCTGCAGCACCGGTCCGCCGAGCGAGGCGTATGCGCCGGTGTCACTTACCAGCGTCGCCTTCATAGCGGTGAGGTACCCGTTCTCGTCGCAGGCGGTGGTAAACTCCATCTCCATTGCGTGGCGCTTCGGGTGGATCAACAGGCTCTCGGCGCGCGAGAACGCGACCTTGACGGGGCGGTTCGTGTGCCATGCCAGAAGCGCCGCGTGGTGCTGCACGCTCATATCCTCCTTGCCGCCGAAGCCGCCGCCGACCATCATCGCGGTCACGCGGACCTTGTCCTGCGGCAATCCCAGCATCTGCGCACATTCTTTGCGCGTCTGATAGATGCCCTGATCGCCGGAGAAGATGCGCACGCCGTCGCCCTCGCGGTACGCCACGGCGCATTCGGGCTCCAGAAACGCGTGGTCCGTAGGCGGCGTGGAATAGCGATGCGTCACGACGTATTTGCTGTTTTTGATGACCTCCCCGGCGTTGCCGCGGATGAGATGCTCGTGCGAAAGCACGTTCGTGCCGTTCGACGCGTGGACGAGGATCTCGTCCTTCAATCCGTCCATCATGTTCAGCACGGGCGGAAGCTCCTCATACTCCACTTTGACAAGCGCCGCCGCCGCGCGCGCCTGTTCCTCGGTCTCCGCGGCGACCAGAGCGATCGCGTCGCCCAGAAAGTGCGTGATCGAGCCCTCCGGGATCATCACGTCGTAATCCTGTTTCAGGTGTCCGATCTTGACCGTGCCGGGGATATCCTTTGCCGTCAGCACGCATACCACGCCGGGGGCCGCCTTTGCCGCGCTCGTGTCGATCGAAAGCACGCGTGCGCGCGGGTAGTCGCTGCGCTTTGCCGTGCCGAAAAGCATGCCGTCGAAGTAAAGATCGTCGGCATATTTCGCGTCGCCGAGCGCCTTGCCCGGCGCGTCCACGCGGTCGAGGTTTTCGCCCACGATGCCTTTTAAAGTCCGCTTCGGGACCTCCCCGCCCTCGCGGAACGTCTTTGCCGCAAGCAGGATCGCTTCCTCGATCTTCTTATAGCCGGTGCAGCGGCAGATGTTCATGCGGATCGCGTTCTTCACGTCCGAAA
>CAMPAN010000004.1 GCA_946631895.1 uncultured Clostridia bacterium | reverse complement strand
CGAGCTTCGGCGCGTATCTGTTTTTGAAATACCTCTCCGAGCACGGCGATCCGTTCCGAAAGCTTGCGCTGCGCTGTCCCGCCGTTCCGATGTACGGCGTGATGACGCAGGCGATCATGACCGAAAACGACCTTGCGCGGATCGAAAAGGGCAAGCCGGTGCCCGTCGGCTTCGACCGCAAGGTCGAGATCGACAAGGTCTTTCTGGACAGCGTCAAAGAAGCGGATCTTAAGGAGCGGGATTTCCTGCCGTACGCGGACGGGCTTTTCATCGTGCACGGCACAAAGGACGAAATCGTTCCGTTCGAGGCGGTGAAAGCGTTTGCGGAGGACAACGTGATCGACTTCATGCCGGTCGAAAACGCCGATCACCGCTTCCAGTCGCCCGCAAAAATGGACTTCGCGATCGCAAAGATCTGCGCGTTCTTCGGGCTGAAATAAACTTTGTCACCGGACTGTCACTTTCGCCGTGTTATCATGAAAAAGAAAGATAAATAAGGAGAATTTTTATGGACCCGATCATCCGCAATGAAACCGAAAAAGACTTCCGCGCGGTCGAAAACCTCGTGCGCGAAGCGTTCTGGAACGTGTACCGCCCGGGCTGTCTCGAACATTACGTGATCCACGTCCTGCGCGGCGATCCGGCGTTCGTCAAAGAGCTTGATTTTGTTATGGAACTGGACGGCGAGCTGATCGGACAGAACGTGTTCGTGAGAACGCACATCGACGCCGACGACGGACGGCGCGTCGAGGTCCTGACGATGGGACCGATCGGCATCGCGCCGGCGTACAAGCGCAAGGGCTACGGCAAGAAACTTTTGGACTACTCGCTCGAAAAGGCGCGGGAAATGGGCTTTTCCGCCGTGCTGTTCGAGGGCAATATCGGCTTTTACGGTAAATCCGGTTTCGATTATGCGCGAAACTTCGGCATCCGCTACCACGACCTTCCGGAAGGCGAGGACGATTCGTTCTTCCTCTGCAAGGAGCTGATCCCGAGCAGTCTCGATGACGTCACCGGCGTGTATCAGACCCCCGCAGGCTATTACGTGGACCCGGACGACGCGGAAGCTTTCGACGCGTCCTTCCCGAAAAAAGAAAAACTAAAACTTCCCGGTCAGCTCTTTTCCTGAAAAACATTTCCGGAAAACCCGCTCTGCCGGGTTGTTTACCGTTCATGCCGCGCCGCGGAACAGAAGTGCGGCATGCTTTCCTATGCTTCGAAGCGTTCGATGATCGTTTTGGTCACATACAGCTTCTTCAGCTCGGAAAGGCGCTTCAGATGCGCGGTCTGCCCGTGCAAACGGACCGCGTCCGCGTCCTTCCACTTTTCCACCAGCAGCAGATCGCCGTTGTCGTCATACGGGAGGTAATAGTCGTATCTGAGGTTGCCCGCTTCCGCGCGGCTCGCTTCGTCGATACCCTCTCTCCGGATCGCTTCCAGAAATTCTTTCCGGAGACCGGTTTTGCATTTGTAGGTCACATTCAGTACGATCACGGCTTTCCCTCCCGATATCTGTTTGCAAAAATGGGTTTCACCGCAGGAATCCCGCGCGCCGCAAAGCAGTTTCCGGGCTTTCGCGTTGACGCGTTCCGGCAGAATGTCAATGCGGCGGTTATGCGCGCGCAGCGATTTTCCGTGCGACGTAGACGCCGCTTGCCGACGCATGCGAAAGCGAATGCGTGACGCCGCTGCCGTCGCCGATCACATAGAGCCCGCTGTATTTCGTTTCCAGATCCTCCGAAAGCTCCACCTGCATATTGTAGAACTTGACCTCCACGCCGTACAGCAGCGTGTCGTCGTTCGCCGTGCCCGGCGCAATCGCGTCGAGCGCGTAGATCATTTCAATGATGCCGTCCAGGATCCGCTTCGGCATGACAAGCGAAAGATCGCCGGGTGTCGCCGCGAGTGTCGGGATCGTGAAGCTCTCCGCGATCCGCTTTTCCGTGGAGCGCCGTCCCGCAATGAGATCGCCGAACTTCTGCAGCATGACGCCGCCGCCGAGCATGTTGCTTAGCTTTGCGATATTTTCCGCGTACGCCGTGCTGTCGTTGAACGGCTCGGTGAAGCGCTTACTCACCAGCAGCGCGAAGTTCGTGTTTGCCGTATGCATCGCCGGATCTTCATAGCTGTGTCCGTTGACGGTCACGATGCCGTTCGTGTTTTCGGTGACGACCGCGCCGTGCGGATTCATGCAGAACGTGCGGACGAGATCGCCGTATTTTTCGGTGCGGTAGACGATCTTGCTCTCATAAAGCTCGTCGGTGAGGTGCGAGAAGATCTCCGCGGGCAGCTCGACGCGCACGCCGATGTCGACGCGGTTGCTCTTCGTGGCGATCTCCAAATCCCTGCAGATGCTTTCCATCCACTTCGAACCGCTTCTGCCGACCGAGATCACGCAGCGGTCGCAGGTATATTCCTCGTCCTTTGCGAACACCGCAAAGCCCGTTTCGCGCTTTACGACCGCGGTCACCGGCGCTCCGAAGAAGAAATCGACCTTGTCCTTCAGAAGATCATAAAGGTTGCCGAGCACGACGTAGTTTTTATCCGTGCCGAGATGCCGCACCGACGCTTCCAGAAGGTGCAGCTTGTTTTCGAGGCAGAGCTTTTTGATGTGCGAATTTGCGGTGGAATAGAGCTTCGTCCCCGCGCCGCCGTACGCCATATTGATCGAATCGACATACTCCATGAGCTCGGTCGCCTTCGCTTTCCCGATGTACTCGTGCAGGCTGCCGCCGAACTCGTTGGTGATGTTGTACTTGCCGTCGGAAAATGCGCCTGCGCCGCCGAAGCCGTTCATGATCGCGCAGGTATGACAGTGCACGCAAGCCGTGATCTTCTCGCCGTCGATCGGGCACTTGCGCTTTTCGAGCGGATTGCCCGCCTCGAATACGGCAACCCGGTATTCCGGCTTCAGCTTCATCAACTCGTACGCGGTAAAGATCCCGCCGGGACCCGCCCCGACCACGATGACGTCGTACTGCTTCATATACTGTTCCTCCGTTCGCACATATCTCTGATAATATCATAACAGAAAACCATGCGGGAAGCAACAGAATTGCATATGCTTTCCCCTTTGTTTTTCCGCGCCGTTCTGCTATAATAGCAATCAGGAAAAATGTTTCGGGAGGGTACGTATGGATCCGAAGTATGAACCGCTGTTCACGCCGTGGAAGGTCGGAAACGTTACGATCAAAAACCGCGTTGTGATGCTGCCCATGGAGGGCACGAACATGATCCAGTGGGAGGCAAAGACCGGCGTCGTCAAGGGCATCGACAGGTTCTATGAGGACCGCCGCAGTGAGAACGTCGGGCTGTTCATCCCTGGGCTGATTCCGCTGATCTCTATCATCGGCAAAAAGTGGGTCTACCGGCATCCCGAGGTGTTTCGTAAGGTCCGCCCGATCATCGACGGCATCCACAGTAGCGGCGCGAAGGTCTTTTTCCAGATCAGCGCGGGCAGCGGACGTTCGATGCTGCTGCCGCCGATTCTCAAACCGTTTATCAAAAAGGGCGTGCTGAAAACGCTCGCCTCGCCGGTGCTGGCAAGCAAGTGGTGGTGGTCCGCGCCGGACCCAGACGAGCCGAACGTGTGGGATCCGTCGGTGAAGATGGATCATTTCACCGACAAAATGATCGAAAAATTCATCTATGCCTTCGGACAGACAGCGCTTCGCTGCAAGGAGATCGGCTGCGACGGCGTGGAGATCCATGCGGTGCACGAAGGGTATCTTCTGGATCAGTTTGCCATGCCGTACACGAACCACCGGACCGATCAATACGGCGGCTCGTTGGAAAACCGCCTGCGCTTTGCCTGCGACATCGTCAAAGAGATCAAAAAGGTCTGCGGCGCGGACTTTCCCGTGTCGGTCCGCTACTCCGTGCGCTCCATGACTCGCGGGTTCAACGAGGGCGCGGTCCCGGGCGAGGAATTCACGGAGGTCGGGCGCTCGCTGGAGGAATCCGAAAAAGCGATCAGGATTTTAGAGGACGCGGGCTACGACATGTTCAACTGCGACAACGGCACCTATGACGCGTGGTTCTGGGCGCATCCGCCGGTGTACGCGCCGCTGAACATGAACCTAAAGGACGTCGAGCATATCAAGAAATTTACCTCGAAGCCGGTCGTCTGCGCGGGACGCATGCAGCCGGACGCGGCGGCGGAGTCGATCGCGGCGGGACGCATCGACGCGATGGGCGTCGGGCGGCAGCTTCTGTGCGATCCCGAATACATAACGAAGATCAAAGAGGGACGGCTCGACGACGTGCGTCCCTGCATCGCCTGCCACGGCGCGTGCCTGACATTCTTCGGTCTGAACGGCAAGGGCACGGACATCGACCCGATGCACGTCGAGATGGGACGGTGCGTGCTGAACCCGTGGACGAACAACGAAACGAAATACAGCAAGGAGCCCGCGAAGCACCCGAAGCATATCGCGGTGATCGGCGGCGGCATCGGCGGCATGGAGACCGCGATCCAGGCAGCCTTACGCGGACACCGGGTCGATCTCTATGAAAAGACCGACCGGCTCGGCGGCGTGTTCAACGCCGCAGCGGCAATGTCGTTCAAGGAGAAGGACAAGGAGCTGCTCCATTGGTATCAGAAGCAGCTGGAAAAGAGCGGCGCCGCGGTGCACATGAACACGGAGATCACGGACCTTGACGCGCTCGACGCGGACGTGATCGTGATCGCGACCGGCGCGCACGCAAGGACGCTCCCGATCCCCGGCGCGGAAAAAGCCGTGACGGCGGTCGATTTTCTCGACGGCAAGGCGGAGGTCGGCGACCGCGTCGTGATCATCGGCGGGGGCTTAACCGGCTGCGAGATCGCGTATGAACTTGCGCTGCAGGGCAAGCATCCTTCGGTCGTCGAAATGACGCCGTACCTCGTCGGCGCGCGCGGCATCTGCATGGCAAACTCGTCGATGCTCCGTGAGCTTCTGCGCTTCCATAAAGTTCCGGCATACCTTTCCGCGACGGTCGAGGCGATCACGGACGAGGGCGTCGTGCTGAACACCCCCGAAGGCAAGAAGGTCGTGCCTGCGGATTCCGTCATTCTCTCGGTCGGCTACACGCCGGACACGCGCTTTGCGGCGGAAAAGGAACGGAAGGGCGGCAAGCCCGTATACTTTGTCGGCGACTGCGACAAGGTAGGCAGTTTAAAGACCGTCGTCAGGCAGGCATACGAACTCATTCAGACCGTTTCCTATCGGTAAGGAGGAGCAATATGATTCAGAATCAAACCATCGTCATCACCGGCGCGTCGAGCGGCATCGGCAAGACCATGCTTGAAATGCTCGCCGCAAAGGAGAACAACAACCGCATCGTTGCGGCAAGCCGCAGCATCGGAAAGCTCGAAGGCTTCGGCGACAACGTGACCCTCTTTCCGTGCGATCTCAGCACGCAGGCAGGCGTCGACGCGCTCTTTGCAAAAGCAGAGGAGATCTTTTTCAAAATCGACATTCTCATCTGCAACGCGGGTGCGCCGTATTACGAACGGTACGACTATGAGGATTGGGGGCGGATCGAACGGATCTTCTCGCTGAACACATTCTCCTGCATGTACAGCTATTCGAAATACCTGAACCACCTGAACGGGCGGGATGGTCGTCTGATGTTCACCATCTCCGCCATGGGCGAAATGGCGCTGCCGGGGTATGCGCTCTATGCCGCGACCAAATTTGCGATGAAGGGCTTTCAGCAGGCGATCCGCCTTGAAACACCGAAGAATCTGAAAATCACCTGCGTCTATCCCGTCGCCACCAAAACGAACTTCTTTCAGGTCGGCGGCGCGGGACACAAGGTGGAACAGCCGTTCCCGGTGCAGACGGCGGAGGCGGTCGCAAAAGCCGCGATCCGCGGTGTGGAAAAGGGACGTAAGCAGGTCTATCCCTGTCCGGTATATCTGCCGAGCCGGGTTCTGATGAACGTGCTGCCGCCGGTGAGAAGCCTCTATCTGAAGAGCCAGTATCGGATGCTGCAGCGCTTCCTTGCGCGCAAGCAAAGCGACGGAAAGGAGGCATGATCATGGCGCATACGCAGGAAACAGTCCATGCGATCGTCGAAAAACAGCGGGCGTATTTCCGCACCGGCGCGACGCTCGACGTCGATTTCCGCATCGAACAGCTGAAAAAGCTCCGTAAGGCGGTGCTCGATCATAAGGAACTGCTCGAAAAAGCGCTCTGGGAGGATCTTCGCAAGAGTCCGGTCGAAGCGTACCTGTGCGATCTCGGACCGGTGATCGTCGAGGTCGACGAGATTCTGAAGGGGATCCGCAAATGGGCAAGACCCGAACGGCATTTTTCCGGGCTGATGTGTTTTCCGAGCATGTCGACCACGGTTTATAAGATGCCGTACGGCGTGTCGCTGATCATTTCGCCGTTCAATTTTCCGATCCTTCTGACGCTCGGCGTGCTCGCGGCAAGCATCTCCGGCGGCAATACCGCGGTGCTCAAAACAAGCTCGAAGTCCGCGGCGTGCACCGAGGCGCTGAAAAAAATGATCGCCGACACGTTTCCGGAAGAATACGTGACGGTTGTCGACGGCGGGCATGACACTGCGGATATGTGTCTTGCGGAACGCTTCGACAAGATCTTCTATACCGGCTCGCCGGCGGTCGCAAAGCATGTTCTTGAGATGGCGGCAAAGAATCTGACCCCCGTTGCACTGGAGCTCGGCGGCGAAACCGGAAACTGGTGCATCGTCCGGAAAGACGCAAATATCCGCGACGCAGCGCGAAAGATCGCGTTTTTCAAGCTCTGCAACGCGGGACAGATCTGCATCAACATCAATCAGATCGCCGTCGCGGAGGAGATCGCCGAACCGTTCCTTACGGAGCTGAAAAAGGAATTTGTCCGGCAGATCGGCGAAAAAGCGGAAGAAAATCCGGATTATCCGAGGCTCATCACGGAAAAGGTCTATGAAAAATGCGAACGTCTCACTGAGCAGTACCGCGACCGCGTGATCTTCGGCGGGACCGGAAACCGTGAAGAGGTGAAGTTTTCGCCGACGATCGTTTATCCGGTCGAAATCGACGAAGACATCGTACGACACGAGCTGTTCTGCCCGATGCTGCCGGTCGTGCCGTTCCGCGACGAGCAGATCGACGGGATCCTGGACGTGATCGCCTCGCGTGAGCATCCGCTTTCGATGTATGTGTTCACGTCGGACAAGCGCTGGGCAAAGCGCGTGATGCGCACGCTGCAGTTCGGCGGCGGCTGCGTCAACGAAGTCTGCATCCACATGATGGTAAAGGGCGTACCGTTCAACGGAACCGGGCATTCCGGCATGGGCGCCTACCACGGCGAATGGGGGTTCCGCGAATTCACACATCCGCAGACGGTGCTTTTTGGTAAGACGCATATGAATCTGCCGCTTCGGGAGCATCCGTATTCCGGTAAAGCCGGTGAACAGAAAAAGAAACTGCTGAAATGGTTTGAGCGATGACGGAAAATCGGGACAGTATGGCATGCGATCCGCATAAAAGCGACCGCATTATATTGACGGATCTGCTGGATCGGAAGATCGGAACGGCGACCAAGGAAGAAGCGCACCGGAAAGGACTTTTGCACCGCGCGTTTTCCGTGCTGCTCTTTCGTGAGACAGAATCCGGGCGTGAATATCTGCTTTCCAGACGCGCGGCGGGAAAATATCATTCCGCGGGACTCTGGGCAAATTCCTGCTGTTCGCACCCGAGAGACGGCGAAACGCTTCCGGAAGCCGCATATGCGCGCGTTACGGAAGAACTCGGCTGCGCGGCGGAAAATCTCAGGGAAATAGGGCGGTTTGTGTATCGCGCAGTCTTTTCCGACGCAATCTCGGAATATGAATGCGATCACGTGTTTACAGGAAGGTTCGCCGGCTGTCTGCATCCGGATCCCTCGGAGGTTTCCGAAACACGCTGGGTCAACGCGGAAGAACTGAACGGATTGCTGATCGAAAAAACGGAACTGTTTGCGCCGTGGGCGTTTACCGTGCTTTCCATGGCGCTCGAAGCGGAAAAAACAGGAAAGTAAGGAATGAACCGGACGATATTGTTTCCGGCGCAATGATATGGTATACTGATAAAAACGAACGGAGGGGCACAGTATGGGAAATCAAACTTATCGTCCGGACGAATACGGAACAAACGGGAATCAGAACCGCCCGTATTCCGAAGAATCGCATAATCCGCAGTACGGCGAAAAAGTTCCTTATATGGAATCGTATGAGAGTTATGAAGAACAGGAAATGTACGGAAATTCCTATGTTCCTCCGGTTTATACAAAGAGCCGGCCACCGGAAAAAAAGAATACGCTTCTGATCGTTCTGATCTGCATTCTCTCTTTTATAATCCTCGCCGGCGCAGCGTTTATCACGGTATGGATGCTGATGATGCGGAATGAAAAGAACAAGAAAGAAGAAAAGCCGACGCAAGCGCCGGTGATATCAGAAGCGCCGGACGAAACTGCCGGGGATATTCTTGTAAAAGCGGATACGCCGACGCCGTTTGCCGGTGAAAAGGAAACGCCTTTCGAGCCGGTCGTCACACCCACGAATTCTCCGACGCCGACACCCTCGCCCACGCCGACGCCTTCGCCGACGCCTTTGCCGGATTCCTTCACCTTCGGCGGCGTAACCATTCCCGCCGGAACCACGGAAATTGTCGGCGGAAGCTCCGGATTCAATTTCAACGGCGACAACAAAGGGAATTTCACGCACATCACGAAAGACGAAGTGGAAATGATGGTGCTGCTTTGCCCGGACCTCACAACACTGGATGTGGATTTCTGCTGGTTCGATACCTATGAACCGCTGAAAGAACTGAAGGATCTTGAATATCTGGAACTGAAAACCTGCGGAAACAACAACGGCGGCGTTCCTTTGACCGACATCGAATGGATTGAAGAATTGACCAATCTCAAACATCTGAACCTGTGTCACAACCGGATCGATGACATCTCGCCGCTTGAAAATCTCGAAAATCTGGAATGGCTGAGCTTAGCCGATAACGCTCTGGTCGACAGCGATCTCAAGCACATTAAAAATCTGAAGACGCTGAAAACGCTGTATCTGTACACGAACAGTCTGAAAGATGTTACCGCTTTGAGCGGCCTGAAAAATCTGGAACTGCTGAACATCGGAAGCAATAAAAACATCAAGTCCGTGAAATGCCTGACCGGTCTCAAAAAGCTCAGTGTTCTGAAGGTATTCAGCACAGGGATCGACGATCTGTCGTATTTCAAAGATTTTCCGAGGCTGACCAACGTCGACCTTGCGGGATGCAAAAATCTTGTTTTCAGCGATTATTACTACGATCTTCCGAAATGTCCGAAGCTGAAGGTGTTTATTGTCGGAAAGAATGATACGGAAGGAATCCTTGCCGGAGACGCGCTGTTCAACGACGGATCTCCTTTGCAGTATAAGATCAAGTAAAACCAAACTTAGATAAGAAAAAATCCCTGCGAAAATGCTTCGCAGGGATTCTTCTTATTCTTTGTTTAATAAACGCGCATCGGAACGATCAGATAAAGGTAGGAATCGCCTTGCACGGGACGGATGACGCACGGACTGATCGGACTGTTGAATTCGAAATAAGCCGTTTCATCCGTGATGCTGTGTAGAATGTTGATCACATATTTCGGATTGAAGGCGATGTCGATCGGATCGCCGACGATGCTGACTTCCATCGTATCTTCTGTGCGGCCGACAAAACTTTCCGCGCTGACCGTCAGCGTATTTCCTTCAAAATGCATCATAATGCTGTTGTTGCCTTCACGCGCAATGAGCTGCGCACGATCGGTGATGGTAAACAACTCCGACGTATTGATCAGAACACGGGTCTTGCATTCTTTCGGAATGATGCGTTTATAATCAATATAATTTCCGTCCAGAAGGCGAGCGGTAAGACGCGTATCGTTGACCTGTACGGTAAGATGCGTTTGCGTCAGCGAAAGGGTAACGTCTTTTTCGGTTTCCTCCGCCATTTTCGAAAGCTCGTTCAGAACCTTGCCCTGCACGATCGTGTTCTTTTCGACGCCGCTGTTCGGGGTGTGCAGAGTCGTCATCGCAAACTGGAAGGAGTCGGTCGCGACGAACGTCAGCTGTTCCGCATTCGCTTCGATCAGAGCGCCGTTCAGCACCGGGCGGGAATCATCCTGCGAAACGGCAAAAACCGTATGATCGATCATGTTCCGAAGCTCGGTTGCATTGATCCTGATATCCACGACGTCTCCTTTTGCGCGCATGACGGGATATTCGTCAAACTCGACGCACTGTAGTCTTTGACGGACTCTGCCGCTTTTGATCTTCAGAATCATGCCTTCCTGTTCGGCATACAGCGTTTCGTTCGGCAGCTTTCTCAAAAGCTCCGAAAGAAACTTTCCTTTCAGAACGCATTTTCCTTCTTCCTCCACCGTTGCGGGAAGCATGCACTCCTTTTGGAACATCAGATCGGAGCAGGTCAGATGCAGACCTTCCGCCGTCGCTTCGATCAGAACGCCTTCCAGCACGGGCATTGAGGAACGCACCGGCAGCGCTTTGATGACGGAGAGCACACCCGAGCACAGATCTTCGGTTTGCATGGTAAATTTCATATTGATTCCTTTCCGGCGGTTATCCACCATTCTTTCGTTTGTGTGTACCTTTCTTTTTTTATTCTTGCAGTATTCTTATTAAAAGAGGGTGTGGAAAAAAAGGAAAACCGGTATTTTTCCATCCGTTCCGGTATTTTTGATGTGGGAGACCCTGCGGTTTGTCTGTGGAAAAGAATTGTATTTATCCAAGTTATCCAATCTTTCCGCATTGTCCTCATTTTTTCCACTTTACCGATCCGCAATTTGTGGATAAATTCATCCCTCGCGGATCCTGACCCGGATGCTTTCGATCGTATCGGCAAAGGAAGCATCCTCGTCGATCATCTGCGAGATCTTATTGCAGGCAGAGATCGCCGTCGTATGATCGTTCCGGTCGAACAGCGTCGCGATCCTTTTATAAGGAAGGCTTAAAAGAGTGTGGCAGAAATACATCGCGATCTGACGCGGCATCACGACTTCTTTGTCCCGCCTTTGCGAAAGAAGGCTTTCCACCGGAATCGAATAGTATTCCGCAACCGTATCCCGGATCCGTTCCGGCGTGATTTCGATCTCCTTTTTCTGCGGAAGCATATCCCTTAATGCTTCTTTTGCAAGATTCAGCGTCATCGGAAGGCGCTTCAGCCTTGCGTACGCGATCACACGGTTCAGACTGCCTTCGAGTTTCCGAATGTTATCCACGAAGTTTTCCGCGATAAAGTTGATCACGTCGTCGTCAATGTTCACATGCTCGTTCTGCGCGCGGTTTTTCAGGATCGCCGTTCTCGTTTCGAGATCCGGTACCTGCAGATCCGCAACGAGACCCCATTCAAAACGGGAGGAAAGACGCTCTTCAAGCGTTTTGATCTCCTTCGGCGGACGGTCCGAGCTGATCACGATCTGTTTTCCGGTGGTGTGCAGTGTGTTGAAGGTGTTGAAAAACTCTTCCTGCGTGGATTCCTTTCCGGCGATGAACTGAATGTCGTCGATCATCAGAAGGTCGACGTTGTTGCGGTACCGCTGTCTGAATTCCACGATCTTACCGGTGCGCAGCGCCTGAAGAAAGTCGTTGGTGAACATTTCACAGGTTACGTAAATAATGCGCGCGGAAGGATCCTCCTCCTTCACCGCATGACCGATCGCGTGCATCAGATGCGTTTTGCCGAGACCTGCGCCGCCGTACAAAAACAGCGGATTATACGCCTTTCCGGGCGCTTCGACGACCGCGCGCGCCGCCGCATGCGCAAAATCGTTCGATTTTCCGACGACAAACGTGTCAAACGTGTATTTCGGATTCAGCGTCAGAGAGTTCAGAGAAACTTCCTCCGCGGCGCTGTTGATGAAATCCTTCCGCTGCGAGGGCAGGATCAGAAGAATATCGAGAATATCCGGATCCGTCTTCTGTACGGCGGAACGGACATGATCGAAATAATACTCCGTCACCGTATTTTTCACGACGTCGTCCGCCGCTTCCAAAACAAGGATCCCGTTCTGTACGGTCACCGGATCGAGCGCGTCAATCCAGCGGTGAAACGTCACCGATGAGATCTGCGGACGAATGCTTTCCCGCGCTTCATACCAGATTTTGCTGAGTTCTTCCATTGTTTTCCCCAATCTGTTCATAAAAAGCCGTCCGGCTTCTTAACAAGGCTAATCTACCTCTGTTATCATAACAGATTTTTTCAGGAAAGAAAAGCGTTTTACGGAAAAATCCCCGCCCGATTCGGTCTTCGGGCGGGGATTTCTGTTCATTTGATCGAATGCATATCCCTTAAATGGGAATACCTCAATACTGTGCGGTTCCCGGGAGCGGCAGCTCAAATGCGCAATCCGAAAGAACGGTTTCCTCCCAGCCGAGCAGGTTGTATCCGTACCCCGACATTTCCGTCGGTGCTGCGTCGACCGTCAGAACGATCGGATCGCCCTTTTTGGATCCGTCTATCGGATCGAGGATCGGCACGATCCCCGTGATACGCACGATCTTCGGCACGAGCCGGATCGATCGGATCTCCGGAAGGTCCTCCGCGTGGATCGGCAGCTCGATCTTCCATCTGTCGCCGCCGAGACTGTTCGGCACGCGGGATTCGATGCGCTCACCGTTCACATAGACGTCGAACTGCAGCCCTTCGTGATACGTCAGAAGCGAATTCATCAGATCTTCATTGAAAGAATCCGGCGCGGTATACGTGTTGATCGCAATCGTCATGCCGCCGGGCAGGATCGTCGTTTCCAGATTCAGCGTCACACCGTCGAACGATACCGTGCGGTTTCCGATCTTCGTGAATTCCTTCGTTTCGGGATCCCGCTCCGTCACCGTCATCGGCGCGGATCCGGAAAGCGTCAGCAAGCAGGTCTTCGTCTCATGCTTGTTGCCGGCTGTCGTGTCGAACGAGAATTGATGCTTCACCCGCGCAATGTTATATTCAATCTCCGGATTGTCGCAGTTATAGATGTAATAATACAGCGTCATTTCGACTTTTCCGTCGGGCAGCGGCGTGTTGAGATCGATGTCCGTCTGCATGGTGAACCCATTTGCCTCCTTTTTGTCGAAGACCGGGATCACACCGTGTGCGTAACCGCCGAATTCATACGGCGTACCGTTGACCGTGCCGAGTACATGAGCAGTCAGCATATCGAGATTGTGACTGTGCGCAATCTCTTTGTTTCCGAAGCCGACCAGAAAATCGCCTGCGAACGGACACTCGAAGTACGCGTTGACGATCAGCCGTTCTCCGTCGTAATAAAGCTCTTTCAACTCAGGCTTCAGCGTCAGCAGATACGCAAATTCGTCCGGATCGACCGCGGGATGTTCACTCGTTCCCGCCGCTTCCTTGTTGAATTCGGCGTCGCCGGGCAGCTCGCCGGAATAGCTTCCGATCAGTTCCGCAGCGCCGCCGTTGTTTTCCGCGCGGGTGTTTTCGATCGCCTGTTCGATGTCCTTGACCGGTTCATGTTCGTCCGGCAGCTGCATGAAGTAGCTGTCGGTCGTCGTGTCCGGATGCACCAGTCTGTAGAGTCCGTCCGCCACGCCGGGCACGGTGAAGCCGAGCGTCAGATACACGACAAGGCAAGCCGCTGCAGCGACAATCACGGGTTTCCACACCTTACTGAGCGTCCGCAGAACCGCCGGTTTTTCCGACGGCAGCTTCCGGTTCAACCGTGCTTCAATGCGCTTCTCGGTCTCAGGGTCCATAACGGCGTCCGGTTCGAGCGACGCGTAAACACGCTCCGTTTCCTCCGGCGTCAGATTGTTGAATTTTTCAGATAAGGAATGTTTCATTCCGATTCTCCTTTCCATGTTTCTCTGATGCGTTTCAAGGCTCTTCCGGCGCGGACCGCAACGGTATTCGGTTTCAATCCGAGCCGGTCTCCGATCTCTTTGCATTTCATACCGAGCCAGTATTTCATCAAAAGGATCGAAGCGTCCGGCTCACCGAGCGCGCGGATCCGTTCCATGAGTTCTTCGCGGGAAAGCGCGCTTAACGCTTCTTCCTCCGCGGATCGTTCCGGTTCCGCCGCGTCCCACAGCGCATCGTCCTGCGGGACCGGCATGCGGACGATCTTTCGCTTGTGGTCGATCGCCCTGTGTTCTGCGGTTTTGATCAGATAGGATTTCAGCGCGCGGTCCGAAAAATCGAGCCGTTTGCGGTGTCTGTAAAGGTAATAGAATACGTCCGAAACGCATTCTTCGACGTCGTCGTCCGGACAGCCGGAGAGTATGTGCCGCACGGTTCCGTAAACAAGCCCGCCGTATTGCCGCAGCATTACGCGCGTACCGGTTTCCGGATCGGTTTTCATCAGATTTGAAAGATCCAAAGATGCGATCCTCCTTTCGGTTTTGAACATGTTCTGTAAAGAAAGCGGCACAGGTCCGGAAAAGATGACAGAAAGCGTTAAAATTGGTTTATCCGGCACATGATAACATAGAAAAGCATCGGATTTGCAACAGAAATATGTACGAAAAGAAAAGTTTTCCGTCGTATTCTTGCATCATGTTTCGCTTGGCAGTATAATCAAAACAATCTGAAGAGGTGCATTATGAAACAGAAATTCAAACCGATCGTCAATTCCGACCTGATCGGAGATTACATTACCGTAGAACTGCCTGGATTTTCCGGCAGTCGGCCGAAGCCGGAGCCCTGCCGCATCCACTATCTTTCGATGGGAAGCGGAGAGCCGCTTCTGCTGGTGCATTCGGTGGGACAGTCGATCTACACCTGGCGCAAGCTGATGCCGAAGCTCGCGGAATCCTACTGCGCCGTCGCGATCGATCTGCCCGGTTTCGGGTATTCCGACCGTCCGGACTCCCTGAATTATTCGATGGATGAAATGGCGGACGTCATCGTAAAATGTCTCGATGCGCTCGGTGTGAAAAAGACGCATGCGCTCGGCGTGACGATGGGCGCCGTTTACACGATGTTCGCGGCGGCGAAGTATCCGGACCGGTTTATGAAGGTCATTGCGCTGACGCCGGGCGGAATCACGGAACGAATGCCGAAAAAGATCCGGAGACTCGAATCGCCGCTCGGTCCCGTCTATCGCGAAATGTACGGCAAGAAGGATTTTCAGAAATATCTGCCGCTGTTCTATTACGACGGAACGGTCTGCACCGACGAGGTGATCGATCAGTATTACAAGACCTGCGACGATCACGCGTCGCGGCAGGCGATCATGTACGCCATCCGCAACTTTGACGGGGAATACGCGCTCGAAACCGTCAAAAAAGCGAACCGCGAATTCTTCATCATCTGGGGCGAGGAGGATAAGCTGCAGCCGATGGACCGGCTCTTTGCGCTCCGGAAGATGCTCCCGGACAGCGTGTATCACAGCATCCGCAATACGGGACACTGGATGCACGAGGAAAAGGCGGCGCAGATCGCGGAGGCGGCGGACCGCTATATCCGGTACAAAGGAACCGAAAAATGATCGAAACATTTTCACTCGGAGATACGGTGCGCATGAAAAAACCGCACGCCTGCGGCTGCGACACCTGGACGATCACGCGCGTCGGCGCGGATGTGAAGATCAGATGCACGGGATGCGGGCGGATCGTGATGCTCGACCGGCTTGCCTTTTTGAAGGCGGCAAAAAAAATCATCGGAAAAGAGTCGTAAACCATGCCGGAACAAAAACCTGTCTCCGCCCTGCGGCGGGAAGCGGAAAAACGAAATGAATCTCTGGAGGGCGGGCTCCTGTGGCGCGCGCTGGATTTTCTGATCTATCTGGTGCTGATCGTTCTGATCATGTTTTCCGTGCGCGCGGTGCTTCTGGATCCCGTGCGTGTAGACGGGCATTCCATGCTCGACACGCTGCAGAACGGCGAGGTCATGGTGGCGGACCGTACCGCATATGCGTTCAAAGAGCCGAAGCGCGGCGACGTCGTGCTCTGCTATT
Organism: uncultured Clostridia bacterium; assembly: GCA_946631895.1. Taxonomy (GTDB): domain Bacteria; phylum Bacillota; class Clostridia; order Christensenellales; family CAG-138; genus UBA3792. The sequence goes on along the minus strand of CAMPAN010000004.1, from coordinate 33,746 downwards.
ATCCCGACTCGTATTATGCGGATCAGGAGCTCACATATGCGACGCGCGTCAAGCGCGTGATCGCCGTCGGCGGCGATACGATCGAAACGCGTGACGGCGCGGTCTATGTCAACGGAGAAAAGATCGACGAACCGTATCTCAGCCCGGACCGCATCGGAAACCAGTATATTCCGGCGCAGACGGTTCCGGCGGATACCGTCTATGTGCTCGGCGACAACCGCGCGGTCAGCCGCGATTCGCGCTACGATACCGTCGGTCCGATCCCGCTTTGCCGCGTGGTCGGCAAGGTGCGACTTGTCCTGTTTCCGATGAAGCAGTTCCGTCTTGTCTGATATGAATACACGATCCGAACGGTTCAGAAAAGAACATCGCACGCAAAGCATCCTGAGCTGGATTTTTTCCGGGCTCATCGGTCTTGCGCTGGTTCTGTTTGTCCTGTTCGTCTGGTTTTCGCCGGTTCATGTGGCGGATGAATCCATGATGCCGACGCTTAAGGTGGGCGATACGATCTTTTACGACCGGCTGTACCGGCATTTCCGCGAGCTCAGCCGCGGCGACATGGTCGTGTTCCGTGATCCGGAAACCGGCGCGCTGCTCATTCGCCGCGTGATCGCGCTCGGCGGAGAAACCGTTGAGGCAAAGGACGGCGTGCTCATCATTGACGGAAGATACGGCATCGACGAGGCGCGGTACCGCGCTTCCGAGCCGCTCGACATCCAGAGGATCCGCGTGCCGGAGGGCAAGGTCTTTGTCCTGTCCGACGACCGGAATTACGGAGAGGACAGCCGCAAGGAGACGATCGACTGCCTCGGACCCGAGATGATTCTCGGCGTCGTGAAGATCCGGATACGCGATTTCACGGTTTTTCATACGGATGCTTGACGAACGGTGCGTTTTTTGCTATAGTAGACCCGACGCAGGGGCGCCGAACGACCTTCGGCTGAGAAGCACCCTTGGAACCTGTTGGGTCATGCCATCGTAGGAAGCGTAAACCATAAGCTTTTCGGATGCCGTCCCGACGGGGCGGCATCATTTTTTACGGAGGGAAAAAAATGGAAGACATGGAATTCATTCTGCTGCAGAAGCTGGAGAAGATCAAGACCGCTCAGTGGTTATGGATCGTTGCAGCGCTGATCCTGATCGGCGCAGTTACGCTGTGGAACATCCATTACCGCAAAGCAGAGGGCAAGAAGGGCGTAAAAATACTTGCAATCATTGCAATGTGCTTCTTTGTTGCGGTTTTTGCCGTGCAGATGATTGCAATCATGGCGTTGAGTCCGGCGGAATACGACCCGGCGGTTCTGCCCAAAGCGATATCTTATCTGCTGCCGGCAATTGCGATCCTTGCCGCGCTGGTACTGTACATTGCGGGGATCATCGTCGGAGTATCCGACCGTGAAACGGTTCCGCACAAGACGGACGTGCGCGCGCTGACGTACGGCGCGATCTGCGTTGCAATGGCGTTTGTTCTGAGCTATATCAAGATGTTCTCTGCGCCGCAGGGCGGTTCCGTAACGCTGGCGTCTATGCTGCCGATCATGCTGTACGCTTATATGTACGGCACACGGCGCGGACTTCTGGTCGGTCTTGTTTACGGTCTTCTGCAGTTCATTCAGAAGCCGGAGATCACACACTGGGCGCAGGTCGTGCTCGACTACCCGCTGGCATTTGCGGCGATCGGCTTCGCCGGTATTTCGAAGCATATCCCGGCAAAGATTTTTGCACTTCCGATCGGCACGATCATCGGCGGCGCTGCCCGTTGGGCGGTGCATACGCTTTCGGGTTTCCTGTTCTTCTCGCAGGTTCTGAACAAGGATGCGCTGATGGTCTCCGTTGTTTATAACGGATGGTATATGCTGTTTGACACATTGATCTGCTTCGTACTGGCGTTCCCGCTGGCGGCGCTTGTGATGCACGCGGGGATCGGTCCGAAAGCAAAAAAACCGGAAGCCGTGAAGAACGAAGCGTAAGGATCATCGGATTATATGACCGGGAGAGCGATCTCCCGGTTTTTTTGAACGGCATTCGACAGGCTTTTTGCTTCAAAAGAGTAAAAATAAAGAATTGTTCACATTCCGTTTACGGTTCGGTGACATTGTTCCTTTATAATCAAGCCACATGATAACAACGGGAGGTGTATCCGAATGAAGCGAGTGCTTTGCGCAGCCGCTGTGCTCCTCGGTCTGTTCTTGGCGTTCGGCTGTTCGGCACGCGCAAAAATCGCGGAGATCGAGCCGGATACGGATAGAATACAGATCATCGGACAACTGGAAACCCCGGTTCTGGAACCGGTATCGGACGAGGTTTCCGTTTCGTCGGAGACGGCGGACACGCAATCGAAGGCGGTTCCCGCGACGGTCGAAGCGCCGACCGAGGAACCGACCTTAACCCCCACGGAGGAACCGACGCCGGAGCCGACCGAAGCGCCGACCCCGGAACCGACGGCGACGCCGGAACCGAACCGCACGAAGGCGGAACAGCTCTGCGAGACGGCGCGGTCGCTTCTGGATCTGTCGTATCACAGCGGCGGGAAATCGCCGGAAAGCGGCTTCGATCCGGGCGGATTCGTATACTACTGCCTGAACGAGGTGGGCGTCGACGTACGCCGCAAGACGAGCAAGGGCTATTCCGAAAACGAGGGCTGGCAGCGCGTGGACGCCATCGAGGATCTCGAGCCGGGCGACCTGTGCTTCTTTATGACGCCCGGATATGAGAGCGTCAACTGCGTGACGATCTATCTCGGCGACGGAGAGATGATCTATCCGTCCTCTGGGAAGGGCAAGGTTATCACCAACGACATCGACAGCAATTACTGGAAGGACGCGTTCGTATTCGCGCGGAGGGTATTCTGAGCATGGAACGGCGGATCGACCGACGGGAATGGAAACGCAACGGACACGACCGGCTCTTTCAGAGGCTGGAGGTTCCGTTTTACAGCGTAACGTGGCGGGTCGACGTGACCGCCGCGGCGGATTTTGCCCGTAAAAACGGAATCTCCGTCTATTCCACGCTGATCTGGTGCACCATGCGGGCGATAAACAGCGTCGAGGCGTTCCGTTATGAACTGCGCGGAGACGAGGTTTATCTGCTCGACAGCCGCAACCCGTCCTATACCTATCCGTGGGACGACGAGCTTTTCGGCATCTGCGGATTGAAATGGATCGACGGCGAGGATCCGGTTTCGTTTGCGGCGCGGATGAAAGCGGCGGAGGCGGAGAACGAATCCCCGATCCCGACCGCCGAGGCGGACGAGGCGGGACACGACGTCTATATTTCGTCGCTGCCGTGGATCGACTATACGCATATCGCGCAGGAGTTTCCGCTGGACAATACGGACAGCACGCCCCGCATCATGTGGGGACGCTTCACTTCGGATGAGCAGGGCAGAAAAACGCTTTCCTATACCGTGCAGGTCAATCACCGTCTGATCGACGGGATCCACCTTGCAAGGCTTTTGGACGGTCTCAACGGGGCAATACTTGCTTTGGAGGAGCTTTGAGCTTCCCGGGAGGAGAAAATGTTTGTGAAAATTGAGTGTCCGAACTGCGGCGCGAATATGGAAGTTGAAGAAGGTCGTGAACGGCTGCACTGCAAATACTGCGGATTTGAGATCGTCAACCTGACGGACAAAAAGGAAATCACGCAGAATATTAATGTCAGCGGAACGGTCCGGCGTGTGTATACGAAAGAAAAACCGGAAGCGACGAAAAAAGAGCCCGGCGGCAGCTGGAAAAAACTGCTCGGAAAAGGCGCGTTTGTCGTCGCGTGCATCGTGATCGCGGTCGTGCTTTTGGGCGTTGCGGCATATGTGACGCTCCGGACGATGCGGACCTGCCGTTCGGGAAACACCACGGTGCAGGCGACGCCGACGCCGGAGCCGACGCCCGTGCCGGGACACCGCGTCTTCAACCGTAAGATGGACGAAGCGCCGCCGCTGGAGCTTCTGGGGCTCAGCGAAGGACATCTGGAGGAATACTCCGCGGACCTCATGCTTGCGGAGAACTGGCTCGATATGACGAAGGACGGCACGGAGGGATTCCGGATCATCCGCAGCGTCGTGCTCGGCTGCTCGTATCTTGTGCAGGACGGGAACTATTACCGTCTCGGCGAAGGCGAGGACGGCAAGGGTCTGCTCGATTATTACGTGACCGATCTGGATTACGACGACGAGCCGGACCTGATCTACACCTATCATTTCGGTGCGAATGAGGACAATTTCACCAAGGTCGGCTGGTTCAATCTCACGACGCATGAGAACGTCCTGTCCGATTTCTCTCAGCGGAACGGGTATCTTGCGCTCATAGAGGAGGACGGCAATTTCATCCTGTGCCGTGCCGACCGTCTCGTCGACGAGGACACGCTTTCGTTCGGTCTGACGGTGACGGAGCGTCTCGGCGAGATCACGGAGACCATGGGAAGGATCGTGCTGATCCTCGATGCGCAGCCGACGCCGGAGCCGGTGCCCGAGCCGTAACGGATTTGCAAAAGAGACGTAATTCGCACTGTTTTCGGCAATAAGCGGCTTTATCTCCGACCGTGTGCGGTTGTACCTGCGGCTTTGGGTGGTATAATGAAAACAGAAAAGGGGGGTAAAACCATGGGATGGAAAATTCGAGTTTACAGAACGGAAGATGTGAAAGCACCGTATCGGTATTCGCCGCCTTTGATACCGGAGTATGTTTCCAAAAAGAAACTGATTGCCGGCGTGATTCTGCTTCTCGTTTTTATCGCCGCTTTGATCTATGTCATTTCCGCCGTGCACAACGGTCTTCCCGCAGAGGGGCAATGGAAGGGGAACATCCATCAGTGGAAGCCTGCGTTCCCCGGACAGGGGATTGTCATCATTTTCGCCGGTATCGCAGGAGCGATGTCGTTCCTCGCCGGGGTCTTCCTCACCATTCAGTCGGTCCGCGGGGATTGATAAAAAACAAATGCAAAAGGAGCTGTTTCGTGACAGCTCCTTTTTCGTGTACCAAATACGGTTACGGCTGCGCCGGCGTTCCGTAGATCTGATGATACGGATTGTCCGGATCGGGGTCGGTCGGATCCCAGCCGAAGCCCTTTTTGTCGGTATACGGCGCTTCCCAGATGATGGCGGGCGGCTTTTCTGGCGTCGGTCCCTTGTCCTTAACGACGCGTACCGCGACCTTCGTTTCGCCCTTGTTATAGAGATCGTAGATCCACTTTGCGTCCGCGACCGTCAGGCGGATGCATCCGTCCGACGCGACCGAACCGAGCTTTTCGTACTTGTGCATGTTGCACATGCGGTGCCCTTTTTCCTGATTGCGTCCGGCGTCGAAGCTGATCGGCACGGAATGGAACAGATGATGCTCCTTGAACCGGCATGCCCAGAAGCCGAAGCAATGCGTATCGTTCATGCCGAGTTCCTTATATTGATAGGAATCGTAGATCTTGTAATTGCCGACCGGCGTATCGTGATTTCTTCTGCCGGTCGAACAGATCATCACGCGCAGCTGTTCCCAATCTCCGTCCTTTCCCTCGTATCCCACGACGCACTGCGAGCCGAGATATACGACCAGCAGCTTTTCGCCCTCCTTTGAAGGGGCGTCGACCGGCGTGTAGGAGGGAACGGTGCAGACGATTCCGGCGGGCGCTTCTCCGAGCGCGACCGCGCCGGTCTTGTCGCAGGGATAGAATTGAGGCTCGGAACTGCCGACGGTACCGTAGGCAAAGAATGCGCCGTCCGCATTGCGCCGCACGACGCCGCGCAGTTCGGAGGCGGTGAATCCGTTGCGCGCGCGCACGTCTTTCGGCAGCGCCAGGGCGACGAAAGGCATCGGCGTCGGCGTGGGTTCCGGCGTGGGCGTGGGCTCCGGCGTCGGTGTGGGTTCCGGCGTCGGCGTAGGCTCCGGCGTCGGCGTGGGTTCGGGCGTCGGTTCCGGGGTGACCAGGACGATCGCTTCCTCAAAGGCTTCCGTGTCCGGCGTGGAAACCGGACGGAACGCCTCGATCGCCGTATCGCCGGTCTTCGGCGTGCAGCCCGTCAACAGAAACAGGATCGCAAACAGGATCGGAAGGATTCGTTTCATAGCTCAGTTATGATCGAAGAGCCGGTTGGTCTTGCGCTGCGGCTCGCAGGTCAGATTGATGCCGAGACGGCGATAGACCTCGAGATCGACGCGGGAAAGCATCACGGTCGAATGCGCTTCGAGTCCCTTGAGCCCTCCCAGCGCTTTCATGGCGCGATCGGCGGTCGGGTTCATCGTGGCGCAGATGCTGAGCGCATACAGAAGCTCGTCGCTGTGCAGCCGCGGATTTTCGCTGCCGAAATGGTCCGTCTTGAGCTTGCGGATCGGTTCGAGAACGATCGGCGCGATGAGGTCGATATCCGGCTGAATGCCCGCGAGCGCCTTCAGCGCGTTCATCAGCGCGCCTGCCGCGGCGCCCATCATCGTGCCGTTTCTGCCGGTGACCATCTGTCCGTCGGGCAGTTCGATCGCCATAGCCGCGCCGCCGGTCTCCCTGTCGCGCGCAAGCGCCGCCGCGACCACCGGACGGTCTGCGATCGTGACGCCCGCGCGGGTCATCAAAAATTCCGCCTTGTCGATCTGATCGCGGTCGATGAGACCGCGCTTGAACGCGCACGCGGCGCTGTAGTAGCGGCGGATGATCTCCTGACAGGCAGCCTTGCGCACCGCGTCGTCGTCGGTGATGCAGAAGCCGACCATATTGACGCCCATGTCCGTCGGCGAATGGTAGGGAGACGTGCCGTAGATGTGCTCGAACATCATGTTCAGCACCGGGAAGGATTCGACGTCGCGGTTGTAGTTCGTCGTCGTCTTGCCGTACGCTTCGAGGTGGAACGGGTCGATCAGATTCACGTCGTCAAGGTCGGTCGTCGCCGCTTCATAGGCGAGGTTGACCGGATGCGAAACGGGCAGGTTCCAGATCGGGAACGTCTCGAACTTCGCGTAGCCCGCGCGTACGCCGCGCGTGAACTCCTGATAGACCTGCGACAGACACACGGCGAGCTTGCCGCTGCCCGGACCCGGCGCGGTGACGACGACCAGAGGACGCGTCGTTTCCACAAACTGGTTTTTGCCGAAGCCTTCGGGGCTCAGGATCAGGCCGGGGTTTTGCGGATAACCTGCGATCGGATAGTGGAAGTAGACCTTCACGCCGAGCCGGCGGAGCTTGTCCGCAAAGGCGTCGACCGCAGGCTGGCTTGCGTACCGCGTAATAACAACGCCGGACACGAGCAGTCCCTTCTTGCGGAACGCGTCGGTGAGACGCAGGACCTCGCGGTCGTAAGCGATATCGAGGTCGTTTCTGACCTTGTTGTGCTCGATGTCGCCCGCGTGGATCGCAATGATGATCTCCGTGCTGTCCCTGAGTTTTTCCAGCATGCGGATCTTGCTGTCCGGTTCGAAGCCCGGCAGCACACGAGCCGCGTGGTAGTCGTCGAACAGCTTGCCGCCGAACTCCAGATACAGCTTGTCCCCGAACGAAGCGATACGCTCCAGGATCCGCTGCGACTGCATCGAGATATACTTCTCGTTGTCAAATCCGATTTTTGTCATGGGTTTGCTCCTCAATCCTCATATTCGAACGGGTTCCATCCGGTGACCCGCATCTTTGCCGAAAGAATCCGGTACACGCTTTCATTGAGCCGCTGCTCTCCGATCGTGCCGTTTTCGACCGCCTTATAGAGACCGTCGAGAATCTGCCTTTGATAGGTATGGTTTGCGCCGCACAGGATCAGATCCCCGCCCGCAAGGATGAACTGCACCGCGCCGTCGGAAAGCGAGGTCTGTTTCCGGAGCCCCGCCATGCGGAAATCGTCGCTCATGATGAATCCCTCGAAGCCGAGCCCGTCCCGCAGAATCTCCGTCAGGAATACCTCGGACTGGCTCGCGATGTGATCCGCGTCGATCGAGGGGTACAGGATGTGCGCGACCATCACGCCGTCCGCGGCATGGATCAGGTCCGAGAACGGACGCAGCTCGTAGCTTTCGAGCGAATCGAGCGATTTCCTGACGACCGGCGTGGATGCGTGCGAATCCGCCGTCGTCGCGCCGTGCCCCGGGAAATGCTTGACGATGGACAGGCAACCGCCGTCGTGCAGACCGTCGATGCAGGCGGCGCCGATGCGCGCGGTCACTTCCGCGTCGGAGGAAATGATGCGCTTCCCGAGAAAGGTCGAATCCGGATCCGGCGCAATGTCCAGGCACGGGGCAAGATCCACGTTGATTCCCGCGCGGCAGAGACCGTCCGCAATGTAGCGGAACTGGTCGAACGCGCGGTCCGGATCGTCCTTTTTGCCGAGCGACTGCGCGCTCAGAAGCGACTTGCTCCAATGGAAGCGGGTGACCCTTCCGCCCTCGACGTCCGTACTGATCAGAAGCGGGATCTCACTGACATTCGCGTTCCGGACGCTGTCGCTGAGCCTGCGGCACTGTCCGAAGCCGCCGTCGCTGTTCGTCCGGGACATGTTCTGCCCGAAGAGGATCACATTGCCGATGTGATACTCCTGCATGATCTTTTTGAATTCCGAACTGATTTCCTTCGTTCCGGAAAAGCCGAACATGCAGAGCTGACCGATCTTTTCTTCGGTGCGCATGCCGTCGATGTAGGCATACAGGCGCTGTTCGGGCGACAGCGTGGGTTCCGGCGTCGGCTCCGGCGTGGGCGTCGGCTCCGGCGTCGGCGCTTCGGTCGGCGTCGGGGCAGGCGTTTCGGGGACCGCGGCGGTTTCCGGCGCAGCGGTGTCCTGCGCGGGATCGATCTCGACGATCGGCGCGTTCGGTTCCGTCCCGCAGCCGAGCAGCAGGATCGCGATCAAGATCAGACACCAAAACCTCTTCATGATACCATTATAGCATAGCAGTTCCGGTTTTACCAGTAAACATTCTGTGATATTATGACGTCTCCGCCGCCTCATGCGCCGCAGGCGCAGGGATTGCTTCTCCGAACACCGCGAATGGCGCGCAGACGCAGGAACCGCTTGACATCCCGGGACGGATTCTATACTATTGTATTTAAGAAAAGGGGGGTGCGGGCAATGAAACGGATCGAAAACGTCAATCGCCGGAAATGCTTGCTGACGCTGCTGTTCTCGGCGGCGGTCGTGATCTGCGTATGCGTCGGCGTGGTCATGAACCTCACGACGCTCGAGGATGAGAACTTCGACCACATGGGGATCGAGACGTTCTGCATGTTCACCGTCAATTCCAATATCTTTATGGGCATCGCAATGTTTCTGACGCTGCCGTATACGGTCGACGGTCTCCGGAACGGCTATTTCCGCTTGCCGGACTGGCTGGTGCGCCTGTTGTTTGTCTCGTCGACCGCGCTCTCGCTGACGTTTCTCGTTTCGCTCTTTATCCTCGCGCCGGTCAAAGGATTCGTGCTGATCTTCACCGGCTCGCGGTTCTTCCTGCACGGGCTCTGCCCGATCCTTGCGATCCTTGTGTTCTGCTTTGTTCTGAAGGATACGCACCTCACCTTTGCCTCGACCTTCCTTTCGCTGATTCCGGTGTTCATCTATGCCTGCATCTACTATACGCTTGTGGCGGTGCTCGGACACTGGGAAGACTTTTACGGTTTTCTCACACGGATCCCGTCCTGGATCTCGATCTCGGCGTTTCTGCCGCTGACCTTCGGCATCGCGACGGTACTGCGGATCCTGCATAACCGGTCGTGCCGCCGCTACCGCGAGCAGGCGAAAAAGCAGTATCAGGAGGCGTTCCGCGCAAAGGACATGCACGAGGTCATCATCCACCTTGCGGCGCGCAACAGCAAGCGCGACACGACCGGCAATATTGTGATCCCGTACCGCATCCTGAAGATGCTTCTTTCGAGCGCCGAAGCCGAGGAGAGCTTCGAGGACTACTGCGTCCTCTATATGAAGGAGTGCCTGAAGCACGAGATCAATCAGGAGTGACGCGCGGCTTCGGCTGTAATTCCGCGTTTTTCACAATATACGGCAATCTATTTCCGAAAAGGACCGGTTTACAGATACGGTCCTGTTTTGATAGGATGGTATCGGGAAATGAGGTCTCGCAGAAAAGACAATGAAACGGCATTTCCCGGCTGTTTCGGAAACGATCGTTTCGTTATCGGATCGGAGAACGCGGAAGGACAGGTATCAAACGTGAAACAAGCTTTGCTCATGCTCTCGGTCCTGCTGCTCGACGGGCTGATTCTGTACAGCTTTCGCCGAGCGCTGCTTGCGCTGCGGTTCGGCGGCTGCGGAAAGTATGTGCGAAAGAAGAAAAGAACGGAACGTCTGCGGGAGCTTTCGCTTTGGGACAGGCTCACGCTTGCCTCCGTCGCAGCGGAGTGCAGGAAGCCGGAGACGGCGCAGAGGATCCGAAGGCTGTATCTCGGATATGCGGTCGTCGCACTGCTTTCCGATGCGTTTCTGCTGTTTGCAGCCGCGTCGGAACGGCTGCCGCTCCTGTGGATCTGGGTCGCCGTATGCGGCAGCAAATGGATCGTTCTCGCGGTATTGCGCATCCTGCTCTTCCGGAACGGGCTCAATTGCAATCCGACTGTTTAACGAATGGAGCAATTCTATGATCGTTCGCAATATTCTGGCGTCCGTCGGCGTGCTGATCGCGTATCTGCTGATGCTTCCGCTGTGTTATGTTGCATTCGACGTGCGCTTTCATGACGATATCGAATTCATCCACGGAAGGAGAAGCGCAAAGAAGCTTTTTCACTTTCCGGAACGATACGGGAGCATGAAAAAACTGCTGTTCCTGGACATTCGCAAGGACGTGCCCATCGGGTACTATACGCAGTTCTGGGTATTTCTCGTTTCTTCCGTTCTGCTTGTATCGGCGGTGATTTCGAATCTATGGCTCAAGGCGGAATGGACGCTGTTTGCCGTCCGGGCGTCAACGATCTGCGCGCTTCTCTCATGGGGTCCGGCGCTTTTTTCCCGCAGATTTACGCTCTACCGGGGCAACCGGATCCGGAACCGAAAGGAGTATGCCGAAAAGGTCCGGGGAAAGCTCAAAAAACAGATCGAAAACAGAAGCGCGCCGACGGTGATTCTGAACGCGGTCGGCATTCCGGCGCTGTCCGTGCTGTTCACGGTTCTCCTTTGGTATGCAAAGCTGTTCGTCGGACGATAAGCGGAATGAATTCCGCCTTGCGCGTGAACGTCGACCCTCCCTTGTCAGGGAGGGTGGCAGCCGAACGGCTGACGGGAGGGTCGTAAATGAATTGCGGCAAAGTCGCATGAACAACCCTTCCGGGTTCACTGCGTTCACCCACCTCCCCTTGCACAGGGGAGGCAAGAACAGCGCGCCCAAAGGCCTCCCTTGTGGATGGTACGCGCGGGAAGCGCGCGATCTACCGCAGCAACGAAGCATGGTACGCGCGATCAAACGCGCGATCTACCTCTGTAACGAAGCGTAGCGTAGTGGAAGCGAAGTGTTAAAAAGAGAGGTGCCGAGGAACGAGGCGGAGGGATTGCCAATGAATCGTCCCTTCGGCATGAATTCTGCCTTGCGGCGCATGAAATGCTCTTGCAATCGGGCGCGGGACGGAGTATACTGAAGCTAAGATGGGGCGATATGGGAACATGCCGCTTTCCAAAGATTATTATGAAAAGGAGAAAACGAAATGAATCTCGAACATCTCGGCATCATCCATCCCAAAGCGGTCTACCGCAACCTGACGGTTCCGGAGCTCTATGAGCATGCGCTGGAACGCGGCGAAGGCGTCATCATGGACAACGGCGCGCTGCTCGTCAAAACCGGCAAGTATACCGGCAGAAGCGCGCAGGACAAGTTCATCGTGGATTCCGAAGGCGTGCACGATCTGATCGCGTGGGGCAAGGTCAACGTGCCCGTGAAGCGCGAGAAGTTCAACGCCATCAAGTCCAAGATGGTCGCATACCTGCAGGGACGCGACGTGTTCGTGTTCGACGGCTTTGCCGGCGCGGACAAGAAATACGCAAAGAAGTTCCGCGTGATCTGCGAGCTCGCAAGCGAGGCGCTGTTCATCCGCGACCTGCTCGTTCGTCCGACGGAAGAGGAGCTGGAGAATTTCGGCGAGCCGGATTACACGCTGATTGCGTGCCCGGGCTTCAAGTGCAGCCCCGAGATCGACGGCACGCGCTCCGAAGCGGCGATCATGATCGACTATGAAGCGCACATGATCATCGTCGCGGGAAGTCAGTACGCGGGCGAGATCAAAAAATCCGTCTTCTCCACCATGAACTTCGTGCTGCCGCTCGAAGGCACGCTGCCGATGCACTGCTCGGCGAACATGGATCCCGAAACGAAAGAGACAGCGGTCTTCTTCGGTCTTTCCGGCACCGGCAAGACGACGCTGTCCGCAGACCCGAACCGCATGCTGATCGGCGACGACGAGCACGGCTGGGATGAAGAGGGCATCTTCAATATCGAAGGCGGCTGCTACGCAAAGTGCATCGACCTCGTCGAAGAGGAACAGCCGGAGATCTATCGCGCGATCCGCTTCGGTTCGCTGGTCGAGAACGTTGTGGTCAACGACAGGCGCCAGCCGGACTACTCCGATCCGAGCCTTGCAATCAACAGCCGCGTGGGCTATCCGGTCGAGTACATTCCGAACGCCGCGATCCCCGGCATCGGCGGCATCCCGAAGGTCGTCATCTTCCTGACCTGCGACTCATTCGGCGTGCTCCCGCCCATCTCCCTGCTTTCGAAGGAAGCGGCGATGTATCAGTTCGTCACTGGCTTCACCTCCAAGGTTGCGGGCACCGAGATCGGCATCAACGAGCCGGTTCCGACGTTCTCCACGCTGTTCGGCGAGCCGTTCATGCCGCTCCGCGCATCGGTCTACGCGGGCATGCTCGGCGAGCGCATCGAAAAGTACAACACGAAGGTGTATCTTGTGAACACCGGTTGGGTTTCCGGTCCCGCGGTCAATCCGGACGGAACCAAGAACCCGCGCATGAAGCTGCGCTACACCCGCGCGATGATCACCGCCGCGCTGAACGACGCGTATGCGAAGGAAAACGTCCCGTTCACGCACAACGACGTGTTCAACCTCGACGTGCCCGCGTTCGTGCCCGGTGCGGACGTGCCCGAAGAGATCATGAATCCGCGCAACCTCTGGGCGGATAAGGAAGCCTACGACGCGCAGGCGAAGAAGCTCGCCGGCATGTTCCAGACGAACTTCGAGAAGAAGTATCCCGACATGCCCGAGGCGATCAAGAACGCAGGTCCGAAGGCGTAAGTTCCGAAAACAGCACTCTGACGGCGGGAGCGGCATGCTCCCGCTGTTTTTTTGCACGGAAAACTGTAAATTCCTGCAATTATACGCGCGGGAACGCGGTATTGCCTTTGCAAAAGCGAAAGAACATGTTATACTGTAACTGTCATCCGAACAAGGATCATCATAAGGAGGGGGCTATGGAATATTCATCCGGATCGCGAAATCATAAGGGCGGCGGAATCCCGCTCTGGTTGTTCATACTGCTGTGCAGTGTGATTTTTGTGCTGTTGCTTACCGGTTCGATTTTCGTGCTGCTGCACTTTAAGATCATACAGTGCGATCCGGGCGAAACGCCGGAGAACCGCGGTGCGGAGACGAGCCTGCTTCCGGAATCGTCGGAGGGGACGCCGCAGCAGGCGGATCCGGACCCGTGGGCGCCGGAAGATCCGGAAGATCCGGAAGACCCGGAAAACCCGGAGGATCCGGAAGATCCGGAAAACCCGGAGGATCCGGAAGACCCGGAGGATCCGGAGACGCAGCAGACGCCGGAACCGATCGTCGTGACGACGCCGGAACCGATCACGGTGACGACGCCGGAGCAGACGGACGCGCCGACCGCCGCGCCGACGCAGATGCCGGATTCGTTCATGTTCGGCGGAAAGACGATCAAGGTGGGCGAGAAGAAGATCAACGGCAAGAGCCGCGGCATCAACGGCAAGAGCAAAAAGCCGCGCCACATCACCGAGGAAGAGGTACAGAACCTTGTCACGCTGTGCCCGGATCTTGAGGAGCTCGTGCTCGAATACTGCAGTCTGGAGAATTACGCGCCGATCGGGAAGCTCACAAAGCTCAAAAAGCTGGCGTTCACATACTGCGGCACGGGCGATGGCAATGCGATCACGGACATTTCCTGGCTGGAGAGTCTTACGAATCTGCGCTGGATGAACCTTTCGCACAATAAGATCGACGACACCGAAGCGCTTTCGGGGCTCAAAAAGCTCACCTATCTGAACCTTGCGGGCAATCCGCTGACGGATGAGGATCTGAAACCGCTTTCGAACCTGACGAATCTCGAAACGCTGTATCTTTACGATCTCAAGAAGATCACCGACGTTACGCCGCTGTCGAAGCTCTCAAAACTGAAATTCCTGCACATCGGGCGCAACAGCAAGCTGAAGAACGTGAAGCCGCTGACGAAGCTGAAGAAGCTCACGCAGCTGCGGCTGAACCATACGAAGGTCAGCGATCTGAGCTATTTCAATAATTTTGCCGTGCTGAAAAAGCTGGATCTCGGGAAGTGCCCGATTCCGGAAGAGCAGTATTACAATCTGAAAGGCTGCAAGAAGCTTACAACGATCGTGCTTGAAATGAGCGATGTGGACGCGTATTACGCGATCGTGGATATGATCGGCGACGGCTATCCGTTCCATATCCAGTATCAGTGGAAGGACGAATAAGGCGGCATTCGCGCGCATATGCGGATGCGCCGCACGGGCGGCGATAAAGGAACGTCCGCCTGACACAATACAATCTGCAGCAAAAGCCGCATCCGGTTTTCCGGGTGCGGCTTTTACCGTTTCGGCTTCGGGAGGGTCAGCCGAGACGCACATATTTTGCGGGGTCCTTTGCCTTGCCGTCGACGAGGACGGCAAAGTGCAGGTGCGCGGGCAGCGCGCATTCCGAGATCGCGCTCGTGCCGACGGTTCCGACGACGTCGCCCGCGTTCAGCCGGTCGCCGACCTTCACGCGCACGTTCTCGCCGAGGTTGCCGTAGACCGTAGTACGGTCATTCGCGTGCTGCACCACGACGGTATAGCCCAGCGCGTCGTCCTGATAGACGCGTTCGACGGTCCCGGCAAAGACACACTTGACCTGCGTTCCCGCATCCGCTTTGATGTCCACGGCGGGATGCGTCGTCCATTGATCGAGCGTCACGGAATAGAGCAGCTTATCGACGGCGAAGCCGAACACGATCTCGCCCTGTACGGGCGGCGCCGCTTTGCTCGGTGCGCTTGCGGGCTTTGCGGTGGGTTCCGGCACGGCGGTCGGCGCAGGCGTCGGCAGCGGGATCGCCGTCGGGACCGGCGTCGCTGCGGCGACGGGCTTCACGGTCGGCGCGTGAAAGATGCCGGGCAGGCGTTCGTCCTCCGATTGACCGACGATCACGATCTGATCGGCGTCCTCTTTCCGCTCCGCTTCCGCCTCCGGCTCCCGGTCGAGCGCAAGCAGCAGGATCGCGCCGCCGATCACGACGAGACACACGACCAGCGCAATGTAAAATCCGTTGTTCCTGAGAAACAGGCGAAGCCGTTCCATGCGATCGTTTTTCATTTCTTCCATGTTTATCACCTCGGCTGTAGTATGGACACGGGTGAAAAAATGTATACCGGTCGGATTGCAGGATTTTTATAAATGTGATATGATCGGCGCATGAAGCTGCGAACATTCAAATTTTCATGCATGCAGGCGTGTTACTGGTTCGGCGCGTGTCTGGTATATTCCTATACGGAGCGGCTGCTGCTTTCGTACGGATTCAAAACCGGCGCGATCGGCGCGATCCTTGCCGCGGCGTACCTGTCCGCCATGCTCCTGCAGCCGGCGCTTGCCGCCGCCGCGGACCGGGAACGCCGTGTGACGCTGCGCACGGCGATCGTCGCATGCACGCTGCTTGCCGCCGGGTTTGCGGTCTGCGCGCTGTTTACGACGCGTTCGCTCGTCGTATTTGCGGTGCTGCTCGGCGCGCTCTCGAGCGTGACGCTGACGGTGCAGCCGCTTGTCAACGCGGTCGGGTTTCACTACATCAACCGCGGCATGGAGCTGGATTACTCCTTTGCGCGCGGCGCGGCAAGCATCGTCTATGCGCTGGCGTCGCTGCTGTTCGGCGTACTGGCAAACCGGCGCGCGGAGGCGATGCTCTGGGTATTCATCGCCGTGCAGGCGGGGCTGTTTCTGATCGCGCTGTTCTTTGCGCCGCACCGGAGCGGCATCCGGGTGCGGGAAACGGGCGGAGACTTTTTCGGACTGTTCCGGCGGTATCCGGCGTTTGTGCTGTTCTGCATCGGGAATCTCGTTTTAGTGGTGCCGCATATGGTGTTGAACGCCTATCTTGCAAGCATCACTAAGGTCACCGGCGGAGACATGAGCGTGATGATCGCGATCGCCGCGATTGTGGAGTTTCCCGCAATGATGGCGTATTCGCATATCCGCAAACGGATCCCGGATCGCGTGCTGCTCGTTGCGAGCGCGTCGGTGTATCTTCTGAAGACGGGACTTTTGCTGCTTGCGGCGTATCTGCCGCTCGGCGCGTGGGCGGCGTATGTTTCGTCCGCGCTGCAGATGCTGTGTTACGCGATCTTCGTGCCTGCGGCGTCCTATTATGCGAACGACGTCGTTTCGGAGGCGGATCGCGTCAAGGGGCAGATGCTGCTGACCGAAGCGGGACTTGCGGCGGGCGTGATCAGCATGCTGCTCGGCGGGATCTCGCTTGAAAAACTCGGCGTCGGACCGACGCTCGTTGTATGCGAAGCGCTTGTTGCGGCAGGCGTACTGATCGTCTGGCTCGGCGTGCGGAAAGGAAAGCGGACGGCTTAACGGAATCGGAAAAAAACAGGACGCGTGCAGACGGTTTGCGCGCGTCCTGTATGATATTCGGGCTTATTCCTCCGGCAGGTAGAACAGCGGGTTATAGGGGATGCCGTCGATAATGAGCTCGTAATGCACGGTCGATACTGTTTCGCCTTCGACGAGCTGCGGGATCTGCGCAATCGGAGCGCCCTTTTCGACGTGCAGACCGAGCACAAGCTCATAGATATTTGCGTCCGCACCGAAGGAGAGACGCGAAACGAACCCTTCTTCATGGCGGATTTCAATGACATAGCCGTAGCCGGGACGGTCTCCGAGGAAAATGACGGTGCCGGATTCCGGCGCAAGCACGCGCGTGCCGCACGGCGCGGAGAAATCGACGCCGTAGCGCATCTTGCCGGTTGCAAGCCCGAAGCAGCCGGCGAGCTCGCCGTCCGGGACCGGGTGAATAAAGGTCAGCACGGAGGAAAGCGGTCCGGACTTTCCTTCGTCGACAATGAGCTCGCCGTCCGTTTGGGGATCGGCGGGACGGCTGTAGGTCCCGACCAGGACCGAACGCGGGATGCCCGCGAGCACGGGGGTGTTGAGCGTTTCCGTTTCGGAGATCGCGAGCCCGTCCTTGAAGAGCGTTTCGGTATAAACGAGCGAGCGCGCGTCGACGCCGCAGCGGCGGAGCAGACGCGAGCCTTCCGGCAGCAGCGCGGTCCGTTCGCTTTCCGGCGCGGGCGTTTCGGACTGTATCGTGATGCGTTCGACGGTCCTGCGTACGGGGATCAGCGAGCGGTTTTTGCGCAGCTTGTTGATCGCGACGTCGAATTCGATGAATTCCGCGGATCCGTCCGCCGGAACGGTGGCAAGCTCCGCGTCGATCTGCGCGGTCAGAAGGAAGGTGCTTTCGTCCAGGTTTTCGTGCGCGCATTCGTCGAGATACATATAGACGAGCTGCTCGGCGGTTTCGCGGTCGGCGACCGCAAAGAGCGGAGCCCCGTTGACCAGAAGATTGACGGCCTTTTTGGGATAGACGGGACGCGGCGTGACGACAGCCTGCGTGGGAGACGGCGCGGGCGTGCGCAGACGCACGGAGGATTCCTCGGATCTCGGGGTCGCCGTGATGACGGTGCGCGGTTCCGAAAAGGACAGCTTCGGCGTTTCACGCGTGAAGAACAGCGGAAGCGCAGCGGCAAGCGCGGCAAGCAAAAGCGTAAAGACTGACAACAGAATCCGGTTCTTTCGGCGATCCTTCACGGCGGTTCCTCCTTCCCCTGTTTTGTTGCAGTATACCATACCGGAATGAAAAAAGGAAACGGTTTCGGAAAACTTTTCACGGTTTTACAATAAATTCATGGGTGGAAACACTTTCCATCCGCGTACAAATATGATATGATATATACGTATAAATATAGGGCGCGGGAATGATCCCCAAAACCCGGAGACGAGGTGATAAACATGTCGCACTTGACGGATGAAGAATTGTATTATTTCAACGAAGGCACCACAAAGACCGCGTATCGGTCTCTCGGCTGTCACAAAGTCGAAAACAACGGCGAAAAGGTCTGGCGCTTTGCCGTATGGGCGCCGAACGCAAGAAGCGTCGGCGTCGCAGGCGACTGGAACGGTTGGAACCCGAATGCGGATCAGATGCATCCCGTCGGATCGACCGGTGTCTGGGAGATTCTGATCGGCATCGCATACGAAGGACAGCTCTATAAATACGCGGTGCAGGGACCGGACGGAAACGTGACAATGAAGGCGGATCCGTACGCACAGCGCTGCGAGCCTGCGGGAACGGCGTCGATGGTCTGGGAAGCGGGCGAATTCCCGTGGACGGACGAGGCGTATCTCGACAAGTGCACGAAGCGGCACAACGAACCGATGAACATCTACGAGGTGCATCTGGGATCGTGGCGCAAGGGACTCGGCTACCGGGAGCTTGCGACGGAACTTGTCGACTATGCGGCGGACATGGGCTATACGCACATCGAGTGCATGCCGCTGATGGCGTATCCGTTCAATCCGAGCTGGGGCTATCAGGTCACCGGCTACTATGCGCCGACGACGCGCTACGGCACGCCGGATGATTTACGGTACTTTGTCAACCGCGCGCACGAAAAGGGGCTCGGCGTCATCATGGACTGGGTCCCGGCACACTTTACGCGTGACAGCTACGGACTCGCGTACTTTGACGGCACGCCGACCTATGAGCATCCGGACTGGCGGCGCTCCGACATGAAACAGTGGGGCACGCTGCTGTTTGACTACGGCCGCACGCAGGTGCAGAGCTTCCTCGTGTCCAACGCCTGCTACTGGCTCAAGGAGTTCCACATCGACGGACTCCGCGTCGATGCGGTGAGCTGCATGCTTTACCTCGATTACGGTCGTAACGACGGGGAATGGCTGCCGAACCAGTACGGCGGCAAGGAGAACCTCGACGCGATCAATCTGTTCCACAAGATTGCGGCGGCGGTCAAGGAGATCCCCGGCAACAAGATGCTCATCGCGGAGGAGAGCACGGCGTTCCCGTGCGTGACGAACAAGCACGGCGACAGCCTCGGCTTCGACTATAAGTGGAACATGGGCTGGATGAACGACATGCTGCGCTACATGCAGATGGATTCGCTCTACCGGAAATGGCATCACGACAAGCTGACGTTCTCCCTGATGTATGCGTTCTCCGAGCACTACATCCTCGCGTTCTCGCACGACGAGGTCGTGCACGGCAAGCTGTCCATGCTGAACAAGATGCCGGGCGATTACTGGCAGAAGTTTGCGCAGCTGCGTCTCCTGTACGCCTATCAGATGGCGCATCCGGGCAAGAAACTGACGTTCATGGGCATGGAGATCGGTCAGTTCATCGAATGGCGGTTCGACGATTCGCTCGACTGGATGCTGCTCGAATACCCGAAGCATGCGGAAATACAGTGCTTTGTGCGGGAAATGAACAAATTCTATCGCCGCACCCCGGCGTTCTATCAGATGGATGACGACTGGAACGGATTCGACTGGATCGTGGTGGACGACGCCGTGCATTCGATCGCCGCGTTCGTCCGCAAGGATGCGGACGGCAACCCGATCCTGTGCGTATTCAACTTCACGCCCGTCCCGTGGGACGATTACTGCCTCGGCAGCGAAAAGGAAGGAACCTATACCGAGATCTTCTCAACCGACGCGCCGTACTTCGGCGGCGGCGGCATGTCGTTTAATGAACCGGTCAAAACGGTCGAAGAACCGTTTGATAAGTTCCGTCACCGCCTGCAGGTCAAGCTGCCCGCATACGGCGCCGTATTCTTCAAGTTTACCCCTGCGAAAACCAACACCCCGAAAGGAGAGAAGTGATGAAAAAGAAAATCGTCTGCATGCTGCTTGCCGGCGGTCAGGGCAGCCGTCTCGGCGTACTGACCTCCAACATGGCGAAGCCGGCGGTCCCCTTCGGCGGAAAGTACCGGATCATCGACTTTCCGCTTTCTAACTGCGTCAACTCCGATATCGACACGGTCGGCGTTCTGACGCAGTACCGTCCGCTTGCACTGAACGCCTACCTCGGCACCGGTCAGCACTGGGATCTCGACCGGTCGAACGGCGGCGTGTTCGTGCTTCCTCCGTACATGACGGAGAAGAGCGGACGCTGGTACAGCGGCACGGCAAATGCGATCTGGCAGAACCGGGAATTCATCGATCAGTACGACCCGGATTATGTGCTGATCCTTTCGGGCGATCATATCTACAAGATGGACTATACGAAGATGCTGAAGTATCACGTCGCGCATGAAGCCGCGGCGACGATCGCGGTTCTGAAGGTTCCGATGGAGGAGGCGCACCGCTTCGGCATCATGAACACCGACGCGGAAGGCAACATCGTCTCGTTCGAGGAAAAACCGAAGAATCCGAAGAGCAACAACGCTTCGATGGGCATCTACATCTTCAACTGGAAGCTTCTGCGCGACTATATGGAGCGCGACGACAACGATCCTTCCAGCGAAAACGACTTCGGCAAGAACATCATCCCGAGCATGCTGAACGCAGGCGAAAAGATGGTCGCCTATCCGTTCGAGGGATACTGGAAGGATGTCGGAACGATCCAGAGCCTCTGGGAGGCGAACATGGATCTTCTGGGCAAAAATCCGATCCTGGACCTCAACGATCCCGCATGGCGCATCTACACGCGCAACCCGGTCATGCCGCCGCATTATACCGATGCGAACGCGAGCATTACGAACAGTCTTGTGACCGAGGGCTGCGTGGTGCGCGGAACGGTGCAGAACACCGTACTGTTCTGCGGCGCAAAGGTGGGATCCGAGGCGCAGGTCCTCGATTCCGTCATCTTCCCGAACGCGGTGATCGGCAATAACTGCAGTGTGAAGAAAGCGATCATCGGTGAGAACGCGGTCATCGGCGACAATGTGCAGATCGGTGTTCCGCTCAGAGAGGGCGAGACGGTCGACAACCGGCTCACCGGCGATATCGCACTGATCGGGATCGACGTGAAGGTCCCGGCGGGAACGGTCATCCCGAGCGGCGCGGTCGTTACCGCGGAAACGCTCGACCACTTTATCAACGGAGGTGCGGAAGCATGAATCAGGAGGCATTCGGTCTGATCTTTACCGGGGAAGCCAATCCCTATATGCGCGATCTCGTCATCTCGCGCGCGGTCGCGGCGGTCCCGTTCGGCGGGCGCTATCGCTGCATCGACTTTCCGCTTTCCAATCTCGTGAACTCCGGCATCCGCAACATCGGCCTGATCACGCAGAGGAACTACCATTCGCTGATGGACCATCTCGGCACCGGCAAGGAATGGGACCTGAACCGCAAGCGCGACGGTCTGTTCTTTCTCCCGCCGTTTTCCACCAAGGACAACACGGGCGTTTACCGCGGCGACATCGACGCGTTCCATTCCGTCATGCAGTATGTGCGCCGTTCCAACCAGAAATATCTGATCCTGTGCGGCAGCCATATCCTGTTCAACACCACGTTCAACGCGCTGATCAAACAGCACCGGGAGAGCGGCGCAGACATCACCTTCATGTACAACGAGGATCCGCGCTTCTTCCCCCAAGAGCAGAACCGCGATCTCCGGCTGCTGTTCGAGGACGACGGCGTCACGGTCAAGGAGCTGGAGTGGAATCCGCATCATCCGCGTTCCAATTTCCGCAGCTGCGAAGCGACCATCATGGACAAGGACCTCTTCGACGATCTGGTCGAGGAAGCCTATTCGCGCGGAAACATCGATTTCGTCCGCGAGGTGCTGCTGCCGCTTGCACGGGACAAGAAGTTCAAGGTCATGGGCTGGCGGTACGACGGCTATGTGGCGCGGATCGACTCGATCAACACCTACTTTATGCACAGCATGGAGCTTCTGAACGCGGCCGCCGCAAAGGATCTCTATAACATGCGGCATCCGATCTATACGAAGGTCAAGGACGAATTCGCCGCAAAATACGGCGAGAACGCAAGCGTGCATAACGTCATGATGGCGGACGGCTGCGTGATCGACGGTACGGTCGAGAATTCGATCGTGTTCCGCGGCGTCACGGTGGAAGCCGGCGCGGTCGTGAGAAACTCGATCCTGATGCAGGGCGTGACCGTACGCGCAGGCGCGATGCTCGACCACGTCATTCTCGACAAGAACGTCGTCATCAACGCGGGAAGACAGCTTACGGGCTATGAGGGCATACCGCTCGTCTTCCGCAAGAACCTGACCGTGTGAGCACATCGAAAGGAGAATCATCATGAAAATTCTGTTTGCGGCAAGCGAGTGCTTCCCGTACATCAAGACCGGCGGACTTGCCGATGTCGTCGGCTCGCTTCCGAAAGAGCTTGTGCGGCAGGGCGCCGAGGTTGCGGTCATGCTGCCGAAGTATACGCAGATCGGCGATTACTACATCCTGAAGATGCAGCACATCTGTCATTTCAATCTGCAGCTCGGAAGCTATTCCGTGTTTTGCGGCATCGACATGCTCGAGCAGGACGGCGTCAAGTTCTATTTCGTCGACAATCTTGCGATGTTCGGGGGAGAGAAGATCTACACCGGCGACGAGCAGGAGGGCTTCCGCTTTGCGTTCTTCTGCCGCGCCGTGCTCGAATCCTTCAAGCACATGAACTACTATCCGGATGTGATCCACTGCAACGATTGGCAGACCGGTCTCATCCCCGTGCTTCTGAACGATCAGTACCGCACGCTTGACGGCTACCGCGACGTGCATACCGTGTTCACGATCCACAACCTGAAATTCCAGGGCATCTTCGATTGGCACCGCATCAACAGCGTGCTGGGTCTCAACGAGGGATATTTCTCTCCGAACAACCTCGAGTTCTACGGACTGCTGTCGTTTATGAAGGCAGGTCTCGTGTTCGCGAACCGCATCACGACGGTCAGCCCGACCTATGCCGAGGAGATCCGCACCGGGTACTACGGTGAACGGCTCGACGGTCTCCTGCGCGCAAGACAGAATGTATTGTACGGAATCCTGAACGGAATAGACGGAATATCGTTCGATCCGAGTACAGATATGCATATTCCCGTTCACTATAACGCAACGGATCCGTCCGGCAAGAAGCTCGACAAGGCGGCGCTGCAGGAGGAGCTTGGCTTGCAGAAGCGCGATGTACCGCTGATTGCGATGGTCACGCGGCTGACCGCGCAGAAGGGTCTGGATCTCGTCACCTGCGTTCTGAACGACATTATGCGCATGGACGTACAGATGGTGATCGTCGGAACGGGCGACAAGTATTTCGAGGATGCGTTCCGCGATGCGCAGTACAGGTTCCCCGGCAGATTCGTATGTTGCCTCCGTCACGACGAGCAGATCGCACGCCGCGTATATGCCGCAAGCGACATCTATCTGATGCCGTCGCAGTTCGAACCGTGCGGACTCAGTCAGATGATCGCGATGCGCTACGGTTCCATCCCGCTTGTCCGCGAGACCGGCGGTCTGAGAGACAGCGTCCTTCCGTATAACTGGTATACCGACGACGGAAACGGCTTCAGCTTCCACGATTACAATGCGCACGACATGCTGCACGTTCTCGAACATGCCGTCGGCTACTGGTATGACGACCGTGAGATGTGGAAGCGCCTTGTCAAGCGCGCTATGAAGACTGACTTCTCCTGGGCGGTCTCCGCGCGTAAGTACATGGAGCTATACCGCAACCTGCTCGGTTTGCCGGACGAGGAGCCGAAGCCGGTACGGAAGCGTACGCCGCGTGTCGCGAAGCCTGCGGAAGCTGCCGCGGCAGGCAAGAAGGCCGCGGCAAAGAAGTCGGCTGCCAAGAAACCCGCTGCTGCGAAACCTGCAGCTGCAAAACCTAAGAAATCCGAATAACGGTATTGATCCGGAGAGCCGCAGCGATGCGGCTCTTTTTATGTTTCACGTGAAACATGCAGGGGACGTGCAGAAAAATGTTTCCCGTGAAACATTGTTAAAAATGCAGGAACGGGCTTGCAAATAATCGAACGCTACGATATAATGGATCGGTAAAGGAGCGGTTATGGGAAAGGTCATTTCAATTACGAATCAAAAAGGCGGCGTCGGAAAGACGACGACCGCGATCAATCTGAGCGCATGTGTCGCGCAGAAGGGCAAACGCGTCCTGCTTGTGGACCTCGATCCGCAGGGAAACAGCACCAGCGGTCTCGGCGTCACGAAGAAGAAGGAGTTTCCGTGCAGCTATGACGTGCTGATCGACGATGTTCCGGCAGCGGAAGCGATCCGTCCGACGATGATCGAAAAGTTGGACGTTCTCCCGTCGCGCATTGAGCTTGCCGGTGCGGAAGTGGAGCTCGTGTCTATGATGGCGCGAGAAATGCGTCTCAAACAGGTACTCGAGCCGATCAGGGACCGATACGACTATATCTTTGTCGATTGTCCGCCGTCGCTCGGTTTGCTGACGCTGAACGCGCTGACCGCATCGGATTCCCTTCTTGTGCCGATACAATGCGAATATTACGCGCTCGAAGGGTTGTCGCAGCTGATGAACACGGTCAAGCTCGTGCGCCGCAATCTGAACGGCAGGCTCGACATTCAGGGCGTCGTCCTTACGATGTTTTCGTCGCGTCTGAATCTGTGCGTGCAGGTTGTTGAGGAAGTCAAGAAGTATTTCCGGGAAAAGGTGTATAACACCATCATTCCGCGTTCGGTTCGCATGAGCGAGGCGCCGAGCCACGGATTGCCGATCACGCTGTACGATTCGCGCAACATCGGGGCAAAGGCGTATACCAATCTGGCAGAAGAATTTATCGCACGGGAGGAATCATATGGCAGTCAAGAATAAAGGTCTCGGGCGCGGTCTGGACGCGCTGCTGGACGAAATCGAAGACCCGCAGGAGCAGAAACAGGGCAAATTGGAAGTCGATCTGTACGACATCGACACGAATCCCAATCAGCCGCGCAAGACGTTTGACCCGGAAAAGCTCTCGGAGCTTGCGGCGTCGGTCAAGCGTCACGGCGTCGTGCAGCCGATCCTCGTCAAGAAAAACGGCGCACGTTATACGATCGTAGCGGGCGAGCGCAGATACCGTGCTGCACGGCAGGCGGGTCTGATGAAGGTTCCGGTGGTTGTAACGGACATCGACGAAAGCGCCGTGATGGAGATTTCGCTCGTCGAAAACATTCAGCGCGAGAACCTGAACCCGATCGAAGAAGCGGCGGCGATCAAGCTGCTGATGGAGCAGCACGACCTCACGCAGGAGGAGGTTTCCGAGCGCGTCGGCAAGAGTCGTCCGGCGATCGCAAACGCGCTGCGCCTTCTGACGCTTGCAAAATCCGTGCAGAAAATGGTCAAGGACGGTAAGCTCTCGGCGGGACACGGCAAGATGCTCGCGGGCGTCGGAGATCCGCGGATCCAGATGGAGCTTGCGGAGAAATGCGTCGAGGGCGACTGGTCCGTGCGGCGTCTCGAAGACGAGCTGCGGTTCGCGGAAATGCCCAAGCGCAAGAAGAAGGAAAAGCCGGAGCCGACCCCGGAATTCCGCAACGCCATGCACCGTATGCGTGCCGAGCTCGGCACCAAGGTCTCCGTGCAGGGCAGCGAGGACAAGGGCAAGCTGATTATCCATTACTACTCGCGCGAGGATCTTGACCGCATCTATCGCACGATCGTCGGAAACGAATAACCGAATATCAGGCATAGAAAGAACGGGAAACCGTTCTTTTTTCGTGCCCGACAGAACTCTTTTTCGTGTCCGACAGAACGTTTTTCGTATCCGACGGAACGTTTTTCGTGTTCGACAACACTCTTTTTTTGCTCGACAGAACACTTCTTCGTGTCCGACGGAACACTTTTTCGCGCTCCTAACAGAGCAAGTTTCTTGCACCAACAGACCGATCCAGCATGGTAAAGCGGCGCTGCAGCCGGACTTCATAACCGGCAGGATCGGGGTTTATAAGCCCCAAAAGCCGGAACTTTCCGTATACAAAAATAATATATTTTCCACATTTCGCATTTTAGATATTTTAGATACTATATCTTGTGGCCTAGACGGTAGATTGAACATATTTACCAAAATTTATTTATTATTTCGCTTTTTTTTCGCTTGCATTTCTTGATGTTTTCCTTTATAATTAGCAAGGATATTATCATACACATGCTATGGGTATCGGTATGCCTTCCGGAAAATTCAGGAAGAAATTACTTATAAGAGATAGCAACCAAGACTACAGTAACGGAGGAAAAAAACATGTCCAAACTGAGCAAGATCCTCTTCGGCAGACGCACCCTTGCGATCGTTGTAGCGATCGTTATGGTGCTCCAGCTGTTGCCGCTGGCAACGGTAGCCGAAAGCGTTGCGGCAGATACGACCGGAAGCAAGACGGTCGTAGTCAACGGCGGCAGCGAAGAATCCGGCGATACCGGCGACACGGGCGACGGGCAAACCCCCGGCGACCAGGCCGGCGACCCGGGACTTCCGACCGATCCGCAGGACCCGGAGAATCCCGAAGATCCGGAGAACCCCGAAGATCCCGAGAATCCGGCAGATCCGGAGAATCCCGAGAATCCGGAGGACCCGGAGAATCCGGAAGATCCTGAGAATCCCGAGGATCCCGAAGATCAGGAGGGTGAAGACGGGGAAGAAGAGATCAAATACCCGGAACAGTCCTTCCAGGAGAGTGTCAATGATATAACGGTTATCGCATCCGCGCCGGAGGGCGTCCTGCCCGAGGGTACGAAGATGCATCTTTCCGCGATCTCGGACGAATCAGCGCTGGCAATGGCAAAGGACGCGGTCGGAGAGTCCGCTGTTGACGCAGTTGCTGTCGGCATCTCGTTCACCGATGCGGAAGGCGGAGCAATCGCTCCGGCAAGCGGTACGGTACATTTTCACCTTTCGAGCCGCACGCTCGAGGGCGATGCTTTTGCCATCTATCGCAAGTCCGGCGACGGTTATTCCCGGTTGACCAGCGCATCGGCGAGCGGCGGCAGCTTTGATACTGCATCCTACTCCCGGATCATTCTCGTCGGTAAACTCAACAGCGAGCCGGTCAATTTTGATGTGGAAGGCGAGCCGGAGGCATACAGCTACTATCTCGTCGGAAACATGAACAACTGGCAGTTCAGCGACGCTTATAAACTCGTTCAGAATCCGAACAATGAAAACGAGTACATGATCACGGTCGATCTTCCTGCGGATGCGCAGTTCAAGGTTCAAAGAGACGACGGTGCATATTATCCGGCAGGCGACAACCATACCGCATGGAGAGGTGCCGGCAGCTACACGATCTATGCGAAGCCCGATTATACGCTCCATGTGACGTCGAACTTCTGGATTGTCACGTTCAAGGATAAGGACGGCGGCGATATCCAGAGCATCAACGTCAACAAAAACAGCGCGATCGGCGAGCTTCCGACAGCGCCTGAAGTGGAAGGCTATGTCTTCGACAAGTGGATGTCCGGTGAAGAAGAATTCACAGCGGAAACCGTCGTTTCGGATGACATGACTGTCACCGCGACCTATGTCGAGACGCGTACCGTAACGTTCATGAGCGGCGAGACGGTCGTTGAAACCAGAACGATTGGCAACGGCAAACCGATCGGTGAGCTTCCGGCAGCGCCCGAAGTTGACGGCTATCGCTTCGACAAATGGATGTCCGGCAATGAGGAAGTCACGGCGGAAACGATCGTTGAAGCCGACATGACTGTCACCGCGGAGTACATCAAGACCTGGACCGTCACCTTCCGCGGAAGAGATGGCGAGGGCGTTGTTGAAGTCCGAACGATCGATGACGGCGCGGCGCTCGGCGAGCTTCCGGCGGTCCCTGCCCGTGAGGACTACAACGGCATCTGGACGGTCGGTATTGCAAGCCAGGGTGGTCAGGGTACGGAATGGACCAACGGCGAACCGATCGACGCGGAGCGCGTCATCACGGAAGACGAGTCCTACATCCCGAAGTATACGCTGATCAGCTACACCATCACCTTCTATACGGATGATACAAAGAGCACAGTTCATGACACCAAGACGGTCACGGCGGACACCAGCTACTGCCTGAACGACATTCCCGCCGTTCCTGCCGTACAGGGCAGCCTCGGCAAGTGGGTCTATGCAGGCGGCGATTTCTCCAACCGTACCTCTGCGAAGGAGAATGCAGTCGACGGCAATCTGGACGTCTGGCCCGTATACGAGAAGAACGTCTTCATCGTTGTCTTCATGGTGGAAGGCAGCAGCTACAAGACCGAGCAGTATAATAAGAACGATGAACTTGTCCTCCCCGCGGATCCCGTGGTCGAAGGCAAGGAATTTGTGCAATGGACATACAACGGTCAACCGATCAGCGCAGGCACCCCGGTTACCTCCGATATGGAGATCATTGCGGAGTTCAAGGACGAATACTACGTCCGCTTTGTCATTCTCGATGACAACGGCGATCCGGTCGAAACCCTGTCCCAGTATTTCCGCACCGCGGGCGAAGCCATCGGCACCATGCCGCAGGATCCCTTCATCGAGGGCAAGATCTTCGAGAAGTGGATCGATCAGAAAACCGGCGAAGACGTTACCGCGGATACGGTCGTCAACGACAACATCACCGCCGTTGCGCAGTTCCGTACCGTCGATGTTTATAACATCACGGTGGAATACTACTATATCGGCAGTTCCCGTGAAGTCATCTTCAGCACCGAACTTCTGCAGGTAGAACACAGCGAGCTGCCGTATACGATCACGGCGCCCTCCACGACGAAGACGGATCCCACCGAGGTCTCCGGCGCGCCGGTCTACTATCCGGAAACGCCGACGGTTGAAGTCATAGAATCCGATTTCGACAATGACAAGCATTGCCTGGTCCGGGTCAAGTACGTTCCGTATACGGCGGTCTATGATTTTGTATACATGCTGAAGGATCTCACCGGCAATGGTTATACCGAGATCGACAGAGAGAGCGACGTTGAGGGCGTTTTGAACAGCTACGTCACCCCGACGGTCAAGACCTTTACATACGCAACGCTTGAGCGTGCGGAAGGTGCAGTCATCACGACCTCCGGTATTGACGGTCAGCCGAAGCAGGAACTGAATGTCTACTATACCCGCAAGAACTTCCAGCTGACCTACGAAACCAACGGCGGTTCCTACGTCGGCGGCGTCACCGTGCCTTACGGCACCGAGCAGGCGGTCACCTCCACCGTCCCGACCCGTGAAGGTTATAACTTCGACGGTTGGTATCTGGATGAAGAATTGACCGAGGCGGCGGGCAGCACGGTCACCGTCAACGACAACACCACGCTGTATGCAAAATGGGCAGGCAAGACGGTCAATTACACCATCATTTATATCCGTGAAAAATACAATGCCTCGGGTAATGAATGGGTATATGAAAACAGTACTACGGCAACAGGAACAGTCGGTACCACTGTTTATGCCGCAACGGCGCCGAAACTGGAAACGACGCCTACCGGATACGAACTTGACGATGAAAGAAACGGCACTGCAACCTCCGGCGGTACCGGTGAGGAAAGTGAAGTCGTCATCAAGGCAGACGGCAGTACGGTGCTTAAGGTATATTACAAGCTGATTCGCTATACCTTTATATTCGATGTGCAAGACGGGTATGAATACGATAGTGGAAGTTATTACTATGGCTATCGAGATGGCACGATCAGCATCAACGGAGGCACATACCGGAATCAGCAGTACAGAATTGAAAATGTCGTGCTGGGACAGGATGTATCGCCGATGTGGCCGACGGACGTCACTTGCGATTCAACAGGTTGGGTATACCATACTTGGAATTTAGGCGAAGTTGTTACCAAACGATTTGAAGTTGATACGAACCTGATTTCCGGCGCAGATGAAACGACACATGAAAAAACGTTCAAAGTAGCTTGGCAACAGAACGCAACACGCTACGAAGTTGAATATTATCTGCAGGATCCGGACGATACAAGCAAGTATGTAAAATCTGAAGAATTCAGTCAGACGGTATATACTCCCGTCAATCCGAAGCAGATCAACGGCTATACGCAGCATAACGGCGACGCAAGCGCACCATCCGGCTGTGAGCCCTCGTATGGTACTGGTACGTTTACTCAAGGTTATTATGGTTATTACCGCAGGACACAGACTCCTGACTTTAGCAGCGATACACAATACTATAAAGATGGTAACTGGTATTATTATTATTATGGTTATGGGCGTAATAATTATAACGGCACCAATCTTGTATATTATTATCGCTTCTACTACGACCGTCTGACGTATAAGATCGATTATAAATACAGAAGTCAGTTGCTCGATACGATAAATGACGTTCCGTTTGATGCGAATATTAACAAGTCCCCGTACGTCTGGACGCCGACGCAGGCACAGTGTGGCGTAGACGCAGACTATGTCTGGGGAGGTTGGTACGAAGACGACGGACTGACCGTTCCGTATACATTTACAAAGATGCCGGCTTCGAACCTCGTGGTCTATGCCAAGTGGACGGCGCCGAGCTTCACGGTCAGCTTTGTAGACGGTGAAGCCACTTCGACGAATCTGTTTGCGGATCAGACGGTCGAAAAGTACAAGAAGGCGACGAACCCCGGCACACCCACCAAGGCGGGCTACGTCTTCGACGGCTGGTACACCACGGCGGACGGCAACGATCTGTTTGACTTCGGCATGCAGATCACGGCGAATACCACGGTCTATGCGCACTGGACCCGCGCGACGCTGAGCTACGTCGTCCACTATGTGGATGAAGACGGCAATGCGGTCGCGCCGGACAAGGAAGTCTCCAACCCGAACTTCACGGTCGGTCAGAGCATCACGGAATCCGCGATCGCGGTCGCGGGCTACCGTCCGGAGACCGATACGCAGACGATCGAGCTTGCGGTTGAAGACAACGTGATCACCTTTGTCTACAGAGTAAAGGGCGATAAGACCAGCTACAAGGTCAGATACATCATCGACCCGGAAGAGTACGCAGGTGATATCCCGGTTGCGGAGGAAAAGACGGTCAATGACGTTCCCGGCGACACGGCATCCGTCATCGAGCTTGCAAAGGCGGTCGATTATACGGCGCTCTATGCGGCGCATCCCGAACTCCAAGGCATCGAGTTCTTCCCGGATGCGTCCAAAAAGACCTTCGTTCTGACGGCGATCGAAGAGAACAACGTCTATACGTTCTACTATTCGAGCTACAAGAACGCGATTGTCACGGTCAACTTCGTCGACATGGACGGCACTCCGATCGCGACTGCGGATGTGCAGCACCTGAAGGTCGGCAAGACCTTTACTTTGGCGCGCACGCCGATCGCCGGCTGGGAGCTCAACAAGGCGGTCGAAGGCACCGCGTACAGCGGCACGGAGGCAGTTTCTTCCTATAAGATTACGGAAGCGAACGCGACGGACGGACTGACCTTTACCCTCTATTATCAGAAGAAGGTCACCATCACCGCCGTCAGCGCCAGCAAGCCGTACGATGGCACTGCGCTGACGATGCCCGCGGCTCTCGCGGACCAGGTCATTGTGGACGGTCTGAAGGAAGGCGATTCGCTGACCGGTATCGAGTTCACTTATGCGAACCACGATTCGACCGATCCCATGGGTCGCCTGAACACGGGCGTCGCAACGGTCACGCCGAAGAACGCAACGATCACCCCGGCGCATCAAAACGCGAATTATTATACGATTCGCTACATCAACGGTACGCTCGAAGTCACCGCGATCAACGTTACGATTCGTATTGAGCCCGACCGTTGGACGAACGCGCCGTATACCGGCGAACAGTATCTGACCGGCTTCACCAACCCGGGCAAGATGTCTTGGGACAAGTACATCATGATCAGCCATGCGGGCTATGCCACCGAATATCTCGATGATATTGTCGAGATGGTTAAGGGCTTGAGTAATGTTCGTTCGGGCGCTGCAGCAGGTCTGGGATATTATGTAGAAGACGAAAAGGACGTCGGCGACTATACCTACACGCTGGATCTGACGTCTGCGCAGATGCCGAATGGCAGCGGCAACTACAGCGTCAGCTTGTACGTCCGTCCCGGCCGCTTGGAGATCGTCCCGAAAGAGCTGACGGTCACCACGGGCAGCGACAGCAAGGCATACGACGGCACGCCGCTGACGAATGACGAAGCGACGCTTTCCGGTCTCGTTGCGGCGGATGAAAGCGTTGTCACCGTCACCGCAACCGGCAGTCAGACCGAGGTCGGCGACAGCGAGAACACGTACGAGATCACGTGGGGCACGGTCAAATCGAACAACTATACTATAAAGGAAGAACTCGGTACCCTGACGGTCACCGCGGCGACACTTACCGTCACGGTCAAGCCCATCGAAAAGGTGTACGACGGCAGCGAGCAGGAAGGTCGTTCGTTCGTTGCTACCATCACCGGTACCGGTGAAACGATCGAGACCGACGATTACAAGATTGAAGGTCTCGGTAAGGGCGACATCCTGACGATCACCTATACCCCGTCTCACGGCACGGACGTAGATACCTATGAGAACGGTGCATTCGGCACGACGTTCACCATTGTGAATGCCGAGAATAAGGACGTTAAGGAATTCTATGAAGAACCGACCTTCAACCCCGGCTCACTGACGATCACCAAGGCGACCATGACGGTCACGGCGGTCGATTATGAGGACGTCTATGACGGCAACGCGCACAACGGCGGCGCAACCCCGAGCGTGACCGAGGGCACGACGATCCAGTACAGCACCGATAACGGCGAGACCTGGAGCACCACGGCACCGAGCATCACGCACGTTGCGGAGAGCACGATCACCTACATGGTGAAGGCGACCAACCCGAACTATGAGGACGCCACGGACGAAGGCACTCTGAAGGTAACGCCTGCGACGCTGACGATCGTAACGGAAAGCGACGAGAAGGAATATGACGGCACGGCTCTGACGGCAGACGGCAGCATTAACGGATTCGTGAACAACGAGACCGCGACGTTCACGGTAACGGGCAGCCAGACGCTGGTTGGCGAGAGCGACAACACGTACACCCTGAACTGGAACGGCTCGGCGGTCGAGAGCGACTACACGATCAATGATACGGTCGGCACGCTGACAGTCACCGAACCGACGAATCCGACGCTGGTCGTAACGAAGAACGACGGCAAGGCGGACGATGCAACCTATGCCGAAGGCGAGACGGTTACGTTCACGATCACCGTCAAGAATATCTATGATAAGGAAGTCACGATCACCCTCGCCGAGATCACGGGCGTGACGCTTACGCAGAGCACCTTCACGAACGTACAGCCCGGCGAGACGGTCACCACCACGGCGACCTACGTCATCAAGCCTGCCGACATGGCAGCGGGCAGCTTCACGAACACGGTCACCGCAACGTTGGAAGGCAAAGACTATAAAGCCAGCGATACGGTACACACCGAAGCAGTCGAAGCCGAGCTGACGGTCGAGAAGACGGCAGCCCCGACGAGCGGCGTGAAGGTCGGCGACACGGTCACGTACACGGTGGTCGTAACGAACAGCGGCAACGTGACGGTAACGGATCTGGCGCTTGAGGATATTCTGGAAGGAATCGTCCTTGGCGCAC